>NZ_JBEUTW010000644.1:0-2923 GCF_040492675.1 Bacillus sp. AP50 | reverse complement strand
GATACGTTTTAAACAAATTGAGCGGACGTTAAAAAATAAAAATTTATAAAGGAAATAGAAAGTATGGTGTTGTATATGTACGATAATAGGAAACTTTTTGCAAACTAAACATATAATTTTAATAGACCGACAGTCGGTCTGATGGGAAGGAGAACTTGAATGCGAATTGTAAAGGAGTATGAGGAGCGTAGAAAGGAAATTTTAGAAACAGCTGAGCGTTTGTTTCTTACGAAAGGTTATACGAAAACAACCGTGAATGATATTTTAAAAGAAATTGGTATAGCAAAGGGGACGTTTTATCATTATTTTAAGTCGAAGGAGGAAGTAATGGATGAAATCATTATGAGGATTATTAAAGAGGATGTCACTAAGGCGAAAAGGATTGTCTCCAATCCCGATATCCCCGTTTTAGATAAGTTATTTAAAATTTTAATGGAACAATCACCAAAATCAGGAGATGTCAAAGAAAAAATGATTGAACAATTCCATCAACCAAATAATGCAGAAATGCATCAGAAAAGTTTAGTGCAATCCATTATACATTTATCTCCTGTATTAACGGAAGTTTTAGAGCAAGGAATAGAAGAAGGCATATTTTCTACTCCATACCCACAAGAAACAATTGAATTATTACTCTCTTCAGCACAAGTCATATTTGATGATGGTTTATTCCAGTGGAAACCGGAAGAAATGATGAGAAGAGCTAAGGCTTATATTAAAATGATGGAAGTATCTGTTGGAGCGAAAGAAGGGTCCTTTGATTATATGATCGAGGTTTTAATGAAACAGAAATAGCTTTTTTCTGTTTGGGTGTTATAGACCGGCAGTCGGTCTAGACTAAATGAAGGATGTGATGAAGATGCCAGCAAGTATTCAATCTTCCTTGAAAGATTTTCACTTAATGGTAAGTGGTCAAATTATTACTATTTTAGGTTCAACACTATTACGTTTTGCACTGTCTTTATATGTGCTAGATATAACAGGACGTGCCGATATATTTGCAGGGTTATATGCCATAACGAGTATCCCGTTTTTGTTAGCTCCTCTTGGCGGAGCGATAGCAGATCGTTTCAACCGCCGTAATGTAATGGTCATTTTGGATTTTATAAACGCTGCTATTGTATTAAGTTTTATAGTTTTGTTATTAACTGAATCGGTATCTATTTTATTGATTGGAGCAATTATGTTTTTACTAGCAGTCATTAGTGCAATGTACTCACCAGTTGTTATGGCAAGTATTCCGCAATTAGTTCCAGAGAAAAAGTTAGAACAAGCAAACGGTATCATAAATGGTGTGCAAGCATTATCTAATATAGTTGCACCTGTACTAGGAGGAATATTATATGGCATAATTGGTTTGAAAATGCTCGTAATAACAAGTTGTCTTGCTTTCTTTTTATCTGCAATTTTAGAAATGTTTATTACAATACCTTTTATAAAAAGAGCGCAAGAAAGCCATATCATACCGACAATTGTAAAAGATATGAAAAAAGGTTTTCTTTATGTTTTAAAGCAACCTTTTATTTTGAAGGCTATGTTACTTGCAGCTTTACTAAACTTAATTTTGACACCGTTATTTGTTGTTGGAGGACCTATTATGTTACGAGTAACTATGCAGAGTAGCGATACGATGTATGGAATTGGAATGGGATTAATTGATTTTGCAACCATATTAGGGGCATTGTCAATCGGTTTCTTTGCTAAAAAGTTACAGATGAAAACATTATATAATTGGATGCTTATCATAGCTTTATTAGTAATGCCAGTGGCACTATCAGTTACACCGTTTATTCTTAATTTAGGATACTATCCACCATTTATCCTCTTTATACTTTCTTCTCTTCTAATCGCAATGATTATGACAATTGTATCCATTTATGTGATTACTGTAGTCCAAAAGAAAACACCAAATGAAAATCTAGGAAAAGTGATGGCATTTATAACAGCGGTATCTCAATGTATGGCACCAATTGGGCAAGTCGTATATGGTTTTATGTTTGAAGGATTCAGTACGAAAATTTATTTACCTATATTTGCTATTAGTTTCATAATGATAATAATAGCGGTGGTGACGAAGAAAATATTAAGAAATGAAGGGAACTAGCTTCATATGCTTAGAGTATTAGCGAAACCCAATCCTAATCAATTCTTCATCATTTATTTCAATTACGAATCTATATTCTTTGTCTAATAGCCAGTAATAAAAACTGACTGCATCAACGTCAACTAGTGATTGGAATACTTTATCAAGATTTGTACTTACTACAGGGATTTCATAGTTATCCCGTATTATAAAAATCTGTTCGTCAAAATCTAGTTGGTTTGCTCTAATAAGGGAAATTAGTTGTTCTTTGTTCGAAGCTATGAATTGATTATCTATCTGTTCCCAATCTATTCTTCCCGAGACAATTATAGGAAATGAATTCATTAAAATAGTAGCAATCTGCTGGCTTTTTTCTTGGGAGAAAATGAGAGTTTCGTTTCCTAGGGATTCAAGGCATTCACTAAACAAAGGGTTTGTGTCATTGTTGTTTTTGGTTTTCAGTGCTCTTAACTTTTGTCGCAATTTCCATTGTCTTGACGATCTATCATCCATTTTTAACATTCCTTATACAATTATTTAAGAATGAGTATAGCATATAAGGGAAGTCTTTATGAAAAGGAACTTTTTAAATATAAATTAAACAAAAGCGTTATTTGAAAAAAAGCCTTTTAAGGAAAGATAAGAGGCCATCAAAAAATATAACAACATGAAAATTTTATATTATGTATATACAATTTAAAGAGTTAGTGGAAATAATAAAATGTATAAAATTCTTATAAAAAAGCCCTAGGATTAGGGGATCTAGGGCTTCCTCTGTTGGTATATCTCACACGACATTATAAAAAGAAAAGAACTTAATGAAGATAACACATGAATGTT
>NZ_JBEUTW010000643.1:0-1885 GCF_040492675.1 Bacillus sp. AP50 | reverse complement strand
ATATTAAAAGTAGGTGCAAAAATGCACTATTTGAAAAAGAGTGCAAGGCAAAAAGGAATCCGTAAAGGATTCCTTTTTTGTTTTTTAGACAATGAAACAACTTTGTAATTATCTCCTTCTTTTTTTAGTATAAATGAACTTCTACTTTATAAAAATAAAAGGTTTTTTGGGGAATTGCCATATTCCTGTAACAAAACAAAGGTATGTTATGTGTGTTAAATATAAAGAGAAAGAAGGAAAAGTTGTGAAAAAAGTTTTGCCAATTGTTGCGTTATTAGGCATGATGAGTTTTGGAGTACAGGAAATGAATGTAAGAGCTGATACATACCACAAGGGCGATTCAAAAATTAGTTTTTGGGATTCGAAAAGAAAGGGTACTAATTTCATGAATAGTACGTCATTACCTGAAAACTATAAAAGTGCAAAAGAAGCTAATATTGAATATGTACGTTTAGCACCTGATAAATGGGCAAAAGATAAAGATTTTCTATTTGAGGATAAACCAGATACTTCTGGAAAGGATTTTCTGATAGGTAATGCAGATAACTATCGGGGATTAGTAAAGGAAGATCTAGAAAAATTAAAGGCGGATTTAGATGCCGCACAATCACAAGGAATGAAAGTCGTTCTTACAATGTTATCCTTACCTGGTGATCGATGGCGCCAATTTAATAATAATAAGAATGACGACAGAATATGGGAAGAAGAGAAGTATCAAGAACAAGCAAGTCAATTTTGGAAGGACCTCGCTCTGGAACTAAAAGATCACCCCGCGGTGGTTGGTTATAATATTATAAATGAACCACATCCAGAAACAGCTAAAAATAATAGATATAATGATTTTTGGACGGAAGATTACGAGAAATGGTATGCAAAAGTAAAAGGAACGACAGCTGATTTAAACAGATTTTATGAAAAGGTGATTAACTCCATTCGTGAAGTGGACAAAGAAACACCGATTATTTTAGATTCAGGTTTATATGCTACTCCATGGGCCTTTAAATATTTAAAACCAGTAGAGGATAAAAAAACACTATACGCATTTCATATGTATGAACCATATGAATTAACGAGCCAAGGTGAAAAACAAAACAAGGAATATCAATATCCAGGATTAGTAAAAGTAGGGGATTTAGAGAAACCTGTAATGTGGAATAGACAGGGATTAGAGAAGTTTTTGAAGCCAATTCAACAATGGTCTAAGAAAAATCATGTACCATCTAATCGAATTATTGCAGAGGAGTTTGGAATTAACCGTACTGTTCCAGGTGCTACCCAATACATGCAAGATCTTATTTCTATCTTTAACCAAAAAGGATGGCATAAATCATTCTATGCATTCCGTGAAGACACATGGACAGGGATGAATTATGAATTGGGAACAGAAAAAATAAAATGGGATGAAGAGGGTAAACCGATGCGTCAAGATAATTCACTCTGGGATGTAATAAAAAAAGATCTACAAACGCGTAAATAGTTTAGATTGTTAGGGTTAAGGACTAAATGTAAGCATCTAATTCAAATAGAATTAGATGCTTTTTATTTCAAAAAAATGTGGAGTTGAATTAAAGGTTCCATCTTTTCTTTTGCATAAAGGGTACCAATCAGGTTTATTTACAACGAAAAATAAGATTTTTAGAGAATAGCTTAGAAAAAATTGTGGAGGTTTAAACAAATGTGGTCACAATTGTTTAAACCTTTAAAGTAAAATGGAAGTTGGACAGTTGCTATACAGGCAGCAAATTTACAATATGTTTCGGCTGAGCCTTCGGGAAATATAATAGCAAATCGTAATGCAGTTAATGAATGGGAGAAATTCGAATTAATTCCGACTGGGGAATTATATACGTACGCTTTAAAAACTAAAAGTAATGGGAAGTATGTT
>NZ_JBEUTW010000642.1:0-2281 GCF_040492675.1 Bacillus sp. AP50 | reverse complement strand
AATTTATACTATAAATGGTCCAAGATAAATATGTAGCAAATGCAGTCCATAAAAAATATGGAATTAGCAACCATGTCGATACTTTAGATAAATTGGAAGAAACCGCTATGAGAAGCAACGTAGTAATAGCGACTAGTAAACAATCTATTGTTGCTAAAAACAAATTCTTTTGGCTAAATTGAAAATAGCTGAACGCTTGATTGAATATATAATTTAAAAGGAATAAAAACCAAAATGTTTTTGGCTTAAATCCATAGTTGTTGTAAATAATTGCTACTGATAATGCAATAAGTCCAAATAATACAGCCCATATCATTCCGATTGTCATACCAGGAGGTGTCCAAGACGGCTTTTCTAACGCATCATACCAAGTACGATCAATAGGGAATAAAACACTAGAAACATAAAACAAACCATATGTTAGTAAAAATACTATAATACTAGATTTTTTCATAAACATTCTCCTTTTTACTAGAAGATTATAGAAACTTTATATGATTAGTATGTCCTTATAATGGATAAAATTCTAAATACATATTGTTTAACCTATTTCATACAAATTCTTTCATATTTTTATATGCACAAAGGGCTCTTTCTCGTGCTGCCTTATGACCAACAATCGGATAAGGATATGTATTCCCAAGTTTTATATTGGATTTTTGTAAAATATGCTCAGGTGCTTCCCAAGGTTTATGTATATATTTGTTTGGGATATCTCTTAATTCTGGTACCCATCTTCTTATATACTCTCCATTTTTATCAAACTTTTCTCCTTGTGTGATAGGATTAAAAATACGAAAGTACGGGGATGCATCTGCTCCACTTCCAGCAACCCATTGCCATCCCATTGTATTATTTGCAATATCAGCATCTAGTAGTGTATCCATAAACCATTTTGCACCTTCTTGCCACGGAATTAACAAATGCTTTACAAGAAAAGAGGCTACAGCCATTCTTGCCCGATTATGCATAAAACCGGTTTGCCATAGTTCTCGCATTCCCGCATCAATAAACGGATAACCAGTTTCACCCTTCTGCCATACTCTTAATAACTCCTCTTCCTTATTCCACGGAAAATGTTCAAAGTTTTTATTAAGAGGTTTATATACTGTAAACGGATAGTGATATAGCAAATAATAAGAAAACTCTCTCCAAATTAATTGGCGTATAAAACTAATCACTTGTTTTTCAAAAAAACTACATTGTCTTTCGGTACTTTTATTTATTAAGTAGTGATACATTAACTTCACTGATATTTGGCCAAATGAAAGATATGGCGCCAACATTGAATGAGCATTTTGATTTGGAAAATCTCTTCCTTCACTATAAGAGGCTAATTTACTAGAGAAAAATTTCTTAAATGTTTTGTATGCCCCTTCCTCTGTAGGCTCCCATATTGCTTCCATATGAGATGTCCACGGTATAGTCGGCAACAAGTGTAATTCTGAGACAGATAAGCTTGCTGGTAAAGAGCTTCCCCACTTTATACTCTGTACTCTGCTAATAGGTTTAGGTATTACCTGCTTTTGAAATGCATTGTAAAAAGGCGTAAACACCTTATATTCAGTGTTATCCTTCTTTTTTATAATCCACGGTTCTAATAATAAATGCGAATTAAATTCCTTACAAATAATACCTTTATCTTCTAATATCATTTTCATTTTTTGATTAGATTTTAACCTGTCTGGATCATAACAACTATTCCAATATACAGCCGTTATATCTAATTGTTTTATGAGAGAAAGTATTTCTTCCTGTATATTTCCTTTGCGGATTATTAAAGTAGAGCCCAATGCCTTAAGTTGCTTTTGGACATCTATTATAGCATGGTGTAACCACCACTTTGCCGCACTTCCTATTGAAAAAGTTTCATCTTGTACATATACCGGAAGAACCTTCCCGGACTGAACAGCCTCAAATAGAGCTGGGTTATCATATAAACGAAAATCTTTTTGAAACATAACGATAATTTTGTTTTGCATGGCTACCTCTTCTGATTCTTAAAACATAATAAAATTTATTATACAACAGCAATTTATACATAAGAATTTATTTGTCTTTAATAGATTAATTAACTTTTTCAACTATTTTATTAGTAGCAATTTTAACAACCATTTCTTTTTCACCTGTTCTATCAATCCTGAAACCATGAACTTCAATATCAGAAGGTACTAATGGATGATGACGGATCATATCTATACTCTTTTCAATATTTTCACTAACATTTTTTTGTCCACTCAGCCATTGATTAAGGCTACCACTTGAAAATTCAGGCATGCAA
>NZ_JBEUTW010000641.1:0-6943 GCF_040492675.1 Bacillus sp. AP50 | reverse complement strand
TTCTAATTTTATACTTTTGTAAATATTCTGAAGTTTTAGAAAAAATAGGCGGAATATTTACAGTTTTACATTTTTTCTTTAGAAAAAATAGTTATTGGAATGATATAATAAGTGGATATATTGTTTTTACTGGATTTAAAAATGTTTTAGGAGAGGTGTCATTGAAATATTTTACAAGAGATTGGTATAAAAAAATGCAAGTTTTAGAATTTGTAAGTTTTATAGAGTCTATAAAAGAATGGTCAGAAATGGATATACAAAGTTTAAAGGAAGAAATAGAGGAAAGGAAAATAGATTTATTAAAATTCCTTCCTGAATCGATATACTCAATTATACAAAACATCACAACTAATTCAAAATACCCATCTGGTGAACTGAAAAAACGTATGCGAGAGTGGTCAACAGATTATGAGAAAAGAGTGGCACAATTAGATCAATCATACGTAGAATATTTTAATTCCATTGAGAAAAAACTTCCGTCAAACGTCGCTCAGTTACACAAGACATCACTACACGATAGTGTAATTAAAGTAGTAAAGAGAGAATCAGAAGATACTTTGTCTATCGTATTAGATTGCAGTGGTACTTTTAGTGAATTTGATAAACTTGAAGTAACCTTTATAGGAGTAACAAAGTGTTCTATGCCGGAAAACTTTGAAAATGCTTGGTGGTTATATCATGAAATAGCTCTTACTGAAGATGGTTTTGAACTAGGTGTTTTATTTGACTCTCCATTTAGAGAAGTGACGATTTGCGCGGCAGATGTATTACTTGTGAAGAAATAATGTTGTATGGAGTATTACAAGCGTTTGACATAATAAAAAAATAAAGTTATTGTAGATACATGAAGTCTACAATGGGAGCTGTATTATGAAATATTCTAAAGCTACAAATTATGCTCTTCATACAATGCTTTTTCTGGCAAAGGCTACACCAAATAAGTTAGTTAGTGTTCACCAATTAGCAGAAATCCAAAATGTTTCACCAACGTACTTGTCTAAAATACTAACTAAGTTGACGAAGGAAGGGATGATACATTCATCATCTGGTCCAAAGGGCGGTTACTCGCTTAGTAAGAATTGGGAAGATATTTCATTTTTAGATATTATACATGCAATTGAAGGTAAAACATCATTGTTTGAATGTTGTTTACATGACAAACCTGGATGTTTAATTAATGAAGTAATGCTTGCAGCAGAAGAGAAAATGGAAGAAGAGTTACGAAATCAAAAAATCGTAGATCTTGCGAAAAAAATAAAAGTGGATTTTTAATCTGCTTTTATTTTTAAATTAATTAAGGATAAAAAGACTCTTCGATATCTTTAATTGTAGTTAGAAAATGATATGAAGAAGGAGAGAAGATGATGACTAAATTTTGGAATGATCGATATAAATCAGATGAATATTTTTACGGGGAAGAACCTAATACATTTATTAAAGAACAAGCATTTCGTTTAGCAAATCACAATAAAGTAATAGCTTTCGCGGAGGGAGAAGGTAGAAATGCTGTATTTCTAGCAAGACAAGGGAACGAAGTAACAGCTATTGATTATTCGGAAGATGGATTAGAGAAGACAAAAAAATTGGCAGAGAAGCATAACGTAAACGTGCATACAAAAAAAGTAGATTTATTAGCTGATAGTTTGCCAGAAAATGAATATGATGCAGCAATTATGGTATTTGGACATTTTCATGATAATTATAAAAAAATGATATTAGGTAAAATGATACAAACGATAAAGCCTGGTGGTTTAATTATGTTTGAAGTTTACTCAAAAAAACAAATAAACTATGGTACTGGTGGACCAAAAGATGTTGATATGCTGTATAATCCAATTGATATCCTTACTTGGTGTGAAGAACATAAGGTAATTCATTTCTTTAATGGCGAACAAGAGCGAATTGAAGGGAAAGGGCACACTGGTTTAGCTGATGTTATTCAAGTTGTTATTCGAAAATGAATATAAGTGTTAATGAAAGTTAAATGTATGAATGTAAAAGACCAGTCATGTAAGACTGGTCTTTCTATTTAGATACTAAATTATCAAGCTTCCAATATGTATCTGTTAACGGCGCTGCTTTGCTATCTATGTATAAATACATATTATTTAAATCTTTTGGTGAAGTTTTCAGTTCAAACACAACGTCAGTAGTTAAAGAGAATTCGTGTGGAACATTTTTATAGTGCTCGTCATCTATCGGATGAGCTTCACCTTCATATTTCTGACCAGTTTTTTCATCTTGTATGAAATATTTTATTTCCGAAAGATCAATAGTTTGTCCATCGTCCCGAACATTATTAATCATAACACGAGTAGTAAGGCGTCGCTCTTTGTCTATTTTTTCAAACTTTGCATTTTCAACTGTCGCTCTATAGTATTCGTTTTTAACTATTTCTCCATAGTGCATTGCATTCTTTTCGAGAGGGCTCTTTTCTTGTTTTGATGTAGTATTGCTATTACATCCTGTTAATATTCCAGTAAATAATAATGC
Source organism: Bacillus sp. AP50 (assembly GCF_040492675.1). Taxonomy (NCBI): domain Bacteria; kingdom Bacillati; phylum Bacillota; class Bacilli; order Caryophanales; family Bacillaceae; genus Bacillus; species Bacillus sp. AP50. The sequence continues at coordinate 4,450 of NZ_JBEUTW010000641.1, read as the reverse complement.
TGTACATGTCGTTTTGATTAATGATTTCATAGTAATCCCTTTCTGTATTAAAAAGTAAAACATAGGAATAATTTTACATCAACAGGAAGGTAAATGAAAGTATTTTTGCGTAATATACAGATATACATTTATTCGGTTGGCAAATTAATGGGATAGAAAGTGGGAGAAGACTGTATAAAACGGAATAAATAAGAACTGAAAATATTGTAAAACAGAAGAGGCATACATATAATTAAAATAAAGTTTAAGTTTCTGAATCTTCAATAACGGTGGTGATAACATGTTTACTGAAGAACGTCGAGAGAGAATCTTAGAACTACTTAATACAGATGGAAGAGTAATCGCAAAGGAACTTGCGGAAAGATTTGATATGTCTATTGATTCTATAAGAAGAGATTTGTCTATTATGGAAAAGGATGGTTTATTAAAAAGAACGCACGGAGGTGCAATTGAACTTACGCGAGTGAGGAACTTAGCTGCGGAACCAGCTAAACGTTATAGTGATAGCTCAATATATGAGAACACAATTGCAAAAGTTGCGGCATCTTATATACAAGAAGATGATTCTATTTTTATTGGCGGGGCTTCCATTCATAATGCGATGCTGAAATATTTACCGGAAGTATCATTTACGGTTATTACGAATTCTATAGAAATAGCTGGTCATCTAAGAGAATATAAGAACATCGATACATATTTAATTGGTGGAAAAGTAAAGCCTTCAGGAAATATTACTGATACATTTGCCTCTGAATTGATAAGTAGATTTTCTATTGATCTTTATTTCTCTACAGGTGGAGGCATTTCATTACAAGGTATTAGTACTGCAACACCTGAAGTTGCTTATTTTAGTAAAAGAGTAAGTGAAATTGCTAGAAGAAATATTTGTTTAGCTCCGCATAATAAACTTGGAATAGATTGTTTTATAAGAGGAGAGTCTCTAAAAGAAATTGACCTTATTATAACTGACGAAGAGGCTAGTAAAGAAACTGTTCAGGAATTTGAGAAACAAGGTAAACAAGTTGTAATAGCGCCATTATATTGATTTGAAAGGAGTTTGACATGATTGTAAAAGAGCAAGAGTATCATATAAATGGATTAACTTATACAATTCGTTCTGCAGCTGAAAAAGATGCTGAGCAGTTATCGAAAATTAGAGTTCAGATTGATGGAGAAACTGAAAATATGGATAGAGATGCTGGAGAGGGATTTATAGATGACCTAGGGTTTCAAAAAATAATAAAAACAGATAGTGAAGAAACGAAGAATCTCTTTTTAGTTGTAGAAGTGCACAATCGAATTGTTGGATTTTCAAGATGTGAAGGATCAAATTTTAAGAGATTATCTCATAAAGTGGAGTTTGGCGTTTGTATTTTAAAAGAGTTTTGGGGATATAGAATGGGGAAGAGCCTATTACAACAATCTATTAAATGGGCTGACGAAAATGCAGTAAATAAAATATCTTTACAAGTATTAGAGACAAACGAGAAAGCTATTCATCTTTATAAAAAATTAGGTTTTGAAGTAGAAGGCATTTTGAAAAATGACAAAAGACTATCGGATGGAAAGTATTATAATACGGTAGTGATGGGAAGATTTACTAATACTTTTCATGAAAGAGGTGAAGAAGTATGTTTTACAGAAGGAAGTACTATGTAGTGAAAAATGAATTCATAGAAGTATTTAATGATCATTTCAATCACACGAACTTACCTAATCAATTAAAGCATGGTTCTAGGCTAATAGGACGCTGGATGAAAGATAATAAGAATGGTACGTCTGAAGTATTTGTCATATGGGAATATGATAGTTATGAACAGTATAATGAAATAGAATCGAAAATTAGAAGTGACGAGAGGCATATTAAAGGAATACATGAATGGTATGAAAACCATGGCGGGAAAGAATATGTTTTACAGGAGTACATAGTAGAGATGAAAAATGAAGAGTTAGTATGTACTGTAAAGTAACAGAGGGGTGAGGGATAAGAGAAATTAAAACAAAATTATATTTTAGTTTAGCATCCACTATTTTATTTGCAATAGCCGTGATTGTTTTCTTTATAAATGGTAATCCACAAAAGTGGTTTTGGTTATGTATTTTCTTTGCGTCCATTATACAAAATATAGTGCTACTAAAAAAGAATAAAGAAGTGCATTAAGATATTCAAATTATTAATATATTTGTGTCGTCTTGCTAGTTGTATTGAAAACGCTTTTATTCAGTTTTATAATAAAAGTATGTTTTATAAATCTCCAAAACAATTAAAAGGGAGATGATACAATGTTAGCTTCACCGTTTTACTTACATACATGGAAAAAGTTTGTTAATGAAGGTGTTCTTGATTCAAATCGCATAAATCAAAGAATTTCAGAATCGTGGCATCGATGTAAACAGGCTAATGTTAATCCTCACATGAATAAAGGTCAGAAAATTTTGTCTTCTAACATTTTTCAAGAACAAAAGAAAAAGAGTGAAATTTTCCTTGATATCGCATTACCTCAAATACAAAATATGAGAAAAACCATTGATGAACTACAAATGATGGCATTATTAATCGATCCAGATGGTTATGTTCTATCGTTAAGTGGAAATAAACAAACGTTAAAGCGAGCGAAACATATTAATTTTATTGAAGGTGTAAAATGGACGGAATCAGCTGTTGGCACAAATGCAATTGGAACAGCGCTAGAAATTGAAGAAGCTATTATGATAAGTGGTACTGAACATTACACCGTGGCATCTCATAGCTGGAGTTGTGCGGCTGCTCCCATTCATAATGATGATGGGAAATTAATTGGTGTTCTAGATTTCTCGTGTCCAATTGAATTTTCGCATCCATATATGCTCGGTATGGTAACTTCAATTGCACATGCGATAGAACGTGAATGTAGCATAAGAGTTCATCAAAATGAATTACACTTAATCCATCGTTTTTTAGATGTCATTGATAGTGATGAACAAGTAGTTATTTGTAATCATCGTGATGTTATCGTTTCTGCGAGTAAGAGCGTTCGTGAACGAATAAATAATTGGTCAAGAATGAAACTTGAAGAGTTAATGCACCATGGATTGGAAACTAAATTAGAGATACCAGTATATAGTAATGAAAGAATGATTGGGAAATGTATGTATTTAAAGGAAAATAAACAAATGAATACATATTCTGCTCTCACATTTATAAAAGGGATTACTTTTTCAGGAGTTACCGGGACAAGCAGAGCATTTCAACACACACTAGAAGAAATTAAGCTTGTTTCACCGACTGATGCTAGTGTGTATGTATGTGGTGAGACAGGAGTAGGAAAGGAATATGTCGCGAGAGCGATTCATGAAAATAGTCCAAGAAAAGACGGGCCCTTTATAGCTGTTAACTGCGGTTCTTTGCCTAAAGAATTAATGGAAAGTGAATTGTTCGGTTATGCTGAAGGTGCATTTACAGGTGCGCGACGTCAAGGATATAAAGGGAAATTTGAACAAGCAAACGGAGGAACATTATTTTTAGATGAAATTGGTGAAGTACCACCAGAGATGCAAGTAGCATTATTGCGTGTTTTACAAGAACGCACAATAACTCCAATTGGGAGTTCAAAATTGGTACCAGTAAATATTCGTATTATTACTGCCACACATAAAGATTTACTACGGTTAGTAGAAGAAGGGAAATTCCGTCAAGATTTATATTATCGTTTGCACGTTTATCCGTTATATGTTCCATCGTTAATAGAAAGAAAAGAGGATATCCCATATTTTATACAACACTTTTGCGAACGGAAGAATTGGAATGTTGTATTTCCAAAGAGTATATACAATCAATTTTTACAACATACATGGCCCGGAAATATTCGGGAACTAGTAAATGTATTAGAACGCATTTACATTTTGTCGCAAGGACGGGAAATATGCGAAAAACAAGTCGCTTTTTTGCTGCAAACAATGAGGGGAAATCAACAACAACTTGAGTTACAAGTTGAAAATAAAACAGAACATACATTGAATTTTCGTAAAAAAATACAGCGTGATAGCATGATTGAAGCATTACAAAAGACAAATGGAAATGTTTCGTTAGCTGCAAAACTATTAAATGTACCCCGTAGTACATTTTATAAACGAATGCAAAAATATAAGTTATAAAGTAGATTTTTGCAATCTACTTTTTCTTTGTGGGCTCATGTTCTGTCGGAATGTGCGCTTACCGGGGAAATAATAGAACAGTTAGAAATTAATTTCCGAAAGGGGGACTTATGTGAAGTATATTGAAATTGGCTTCGGAAATAGGTGGTTCGTTCGAACAGAAACTGAAAATAAAGATGGAACTGAATTTGAGGAACGAGGAATTATAAAACCTATTTATTTTGAGTCTTTATATGTACGAATTTGGTTTCGGAAAACGTGTTTTATTTTTGATACGAAAGAAGGGTTTAAAAAAACTAAGAAGAGGAGGATTGAA
>NZ_JBEUTW010000640.1:0-4784 GCF_040492675.1 Bacillus sp. AP50 | reverse complement strand
GCCCAATATAATTATACATCTATTTATTTTTATTTCACCATATAAATAGATTTTATTTGTATTATAATGGGAGTTTTATCAAAATTGTTGTTCCTATTCCTTCTTTGCTTGTAACACTAAGCGCACCGCCATGAAGCTCTACCATTTTTTTAACGATAGCTAAACCAATACCTGCACCTGCAGCATGATTATTAATTTGGTAAAATGATTGCTCAATATATGGTAAATGTTCTTTAGCAATTCCAATCCCTTCGTCTCTTACCTTAATCACTGCTTGTCCTTCTATTTTAGTCGCTTCAATGTGTATTGTGCTTTTTTCATGTGAATACTTAATTGCATTTTGAACAATATTCAAGAAAACTTGCTTTAGCCTATTTCGATCTCCCATCAATTCAATTCGGTCTATAGTAGTAATAAATTGAATTTCCTTCTCTTCCGATTTAGGAGTTAATTGCCAAATCGTCTCCTCTAGTATATCGTACAATTGCACCTTTTGTTTATATAAATTAAAATGATTTGATTGTAATCTTGAAAAATCTAGCAATTCTTCTACTAAATGAATCAACCTATCTGTCTCACCTGAAATAATGCCCATACCTTGCTTTATTTCTTCTTCTGTTAAATGATCTACTGTTTTTAACGTCTCACTCCAACCTTTAATTCCTGTTAAAGGCGTTCGTATTTCGTGCGAAATAGAAGCAATGAATTCATTTTTCATCTGCTCAGCCTTATCTATTTTATAGGCCATATAATTTAAACTATGTGCCAAGTCACCTAATTCTCCAGGATAATCTTCTTTAATTTTTTGCTTTAATGTGCCTTCTGCAATTTGTGAAGAGGCTTGAATAATGGATTCAATTGGCTCAACAAATGAATTTGCCAAACGTCTACTAATTAAGAAGGCAACTCCTGAAATAACAATACCTACAGAAATAGTAAACGTAATAATTTCAATAATCTTTTTATTTACATTTGTTAAAACAGTCGTGTATTTTAAAACACCAATAGTTTGTCCTTGATGTATAAGTGGGCTTAGCACCTCTAGTTGTTTTTTATTACCTTTCGTAGTAACTTGATTATACATTTCACCTTCTAATAATGATTGTGAAATATTCACTTTACCTTCTACCTTTTCACCACTTGAAGATTGTATAACCGAGCCGTGACGATCAATTAACTGTAATTCTGTTCCTTCTAATTGAAAGCTACTAATTATGTCACCACTATATTCTTGTAATCGAATAAAGTATAGTGAATTGTATTCTGAAAAAAAACGTGTACTCGTTTTCGCATGAGACTCTATATATTGCACAATACCATTATAATAGTATCGATAAATTGAAACTGAAAATACAACTTCAAATAATACAAGCATAAGTGTAATGACCGTCATAAAATATAGAGTCACTTTCCGTTTCATCTTATACTTTCCTTCCACACATATCCTTTTCCCCACACCGTAAGAATAAATTCAGGTTCTGATGGATTACATTCTATTTTTTGACGTAACCGTCTCATATTTACATCTACTACTTTCGTTTCACCTACGTAATTAGTTCCCCAAATCATATTTAAAATTTCATCACGCGAAACTGGCTTTGAAGCCTGATTCATTAAATACTGTAATATCATATACTCTGTAGGTGTTAAATCGACTAATTGTCCATCTTTATACAATCTTTCTTCTATAATATTTAACGAAAATGGACCTGACGTAACAATATTCGTTTTTTCTTCATGTGCTTCTATTCTTCTTAATAAAGACTGTATACGTGCAGTTAATACTACTGGACTAAACGGTTTTGCAATATAATCATCTGCCCCTATTCCTAGTCCTTGCACCTTATCTTCATCTTGTACACGTGCGGTTAACATAATAATACCTATTTTTTCATTTTCTTTCCTGATAGCCTTACAAACTTCTAAACCATCAATTCCCGGTAACATAACATCCAGCAGTGCTATATCAACAGTTTGTTCACTCAAAATCTGTAACGCTTCTTCTCCAGTAGTAGCTTCTATTACATAAAATCCAGCACGTTTTAAATTTAAAACAATAAAGCTACGGATTGTTAATTCATCTTCTAAAACTAAAATTTTTGACATAATTCCCACCTCCTACTCTTGTTGATAATCCGCTAGCGGTTTTATATATGCTTTCACTTTTTCAAATTTCGATTGCTTCGGTACTGCATATACGTGAGAAGCTGTTTTAATTGCTGCGCTGTAGCCTTTTATATTGAACCATTCTTTCCGCTTAAAAATATGAACTTCAAGCCATATTTCATTTGTTCTTGTATCCAAAAACTTTTGAGAATTTGATTCTTTTTGCTGATCTGGTATTGTAATTTTCCCTATTAACTCTTTAGGAATTTTCACATAATATCCTTTTTCTATATCTATATATCGTTCTTCAATTGGTTTAATTCCAGATTCACTCCACTGTATGTAACGTTCAAAAAGCGGACTATCGCCATGTGATTTATCCTCCCAACCTTTTGGACGTACAGTACGAACAAATTCAATAATGCCGTCTTCATTAACATCTTTACTTTCTACAACATATTCATTAAATAAATCTTCTTTCCCATCTATAGGCAATACTTCATAATGATCCTGATCAAATTTTGCTACATAAGTTATACCTGAATGAGCGCCAACTCCTGCATCAATTACTACCGCCTTTAGTGATTTAGATATACGACCCATTTGTATTCTTTGAATACTATTTATAAATGGATCGTATGACACTTCAGATAAAGTCTTAAATTGTTCCATGAACTCAACTGTCAGCTTCTCATCTTTTTCAAATGTAACAAGGCTTATATCTTTCAGTCCATTTTCATTTAGATCCTCTATGAATAACTTCGTATAACTTCGATTATATATTTCCTTCATCTCTTCATTTTCTTCCGAAAAAACATACATAACATGTTCTAACGATTCACGATTTACAGAGATTCCGATTAACAACTCTCTCTTCCCGTTCCCTGTAAAATCACCGACTTCAACGATATCTACATCTCCTCCATCAAATTTATGTGTGGACTTTATTCTCCAGCCATTTCCGATTTCTTCATATACGGCTAAATATACGCTATGATCTTCATTCGGCAATTTATAAAATAAGATGGCTTCTTTCTTATTATCTTGTTTAAAATTCATTGACCAAATCATCTGTTTATCTTTGTTAGACATTGGAGTAAGTAAGCGATAATTAACAGGTAAATCTTTATCAATTTGTTCCTTTAATTCATTAATCCATTTTTCATTTGTAGGAGCTTCCATTAGACTTGTTGGAGCCTCAGACATTTTACATCCAGTCAATATAAAGATAATTCCCATCATGCTTAACCATTTCTGCATATGATATCTTTCCTTACCACAAATTTTGAATATGTCCTTTTACTTTTTTACCTATCCATTATACTCATACATATGAGTATAATTTTTCTAAACTAAAAAATCGTTACAGAAAAGTTACAAATACATTCCCATAAAAAAAGATTGGCAAAAGCCAATCTTTTTTTATTATTCGTTTCGGACTGATTTTGGCGTTACACCTAAATGATCATTTAATTTTTTGGAAATGTCTTTTACATTTTTTTCATTTGGAATGTAATAATAAATACCACCGATACGTTTATCTGTACCTTCTATTTGCATTTTTTCCATTTCCAAATTAGATCCTGCCATATTTTTTGTAATGGCCAGCATATCGTCAAATGTTAAGTTCGTTTTCATATTTTTATCAACCGCATCCAGTAAAGAGCCCATTTTGCTAATTGATTGAACAGACATCGCTTTTTTAGCAATTGCTTCTATTACAAGTTGCTGTCTCTGTCCACGCATTGCGTCACTATCAATTTTACGCGTTCTTGCAAGTGCAAGTGCTTGTTCTCCATTTAAATGTTGGTAACCTTTTTCTAAATGGATCATACCAGCTTGGTCTTTACTATCTTGTTCAGTGAAAGTAACTGGTACATCAATATCAATACCACCAATTGAATCGACAATTTGTACGAATGATTCAAAGTTAAACTTCACATAATAATCAACAGGGACATTTAAAAATCTTTCCACCGTATCACGTGTGCTTTCTACGCCACCAAATACGTGAGCATGAGTAATTTTATCTAATTTTTTTCTAGTTGGAATGTAAACACGTGAATCACGTGGAATACTTACTAGCTTAACAGACTTATCATCTTTATTAATTGTTGCTAATAAAAGTGCATCTGTTCGAACTGCTTCGCCATATTGGCTTTTTCTCATTTCACTTCCATCTACACCCATGATTAATATTGAAATATTATCCTTTAAAGGTTCAACTTCTTTATCACGCTTTGATGACTTATCAATTTTTGCATACGCATCATTTACAACAGCTTTTGCTTTATTATATATAAACGAACCATATCCTACTCCTCCAAAAATAAGTAGGAAAAATGGAATTAATATGAACCATTTTATTGACTTTCTTTTAGAACGCTTTTTATTACTTCTCGTATTTTGTTCTAATTCAGAGCTCATACCCATTCGCCTCTCTTTCTCTTTACCAAGTATAATGTAAGTCTATTTATCTTCATATTGAATTTCCTTTCACTAACCTTACAATTTTGTAAGGTTACTACTTAAACCCAATACGTATTCCATTTCACATTATACTCTCGTACTTATTTTTGGCAAGTCACTATTTACCAATTTCAAAAATTTAGCACTTCGCAACATACGGATTTACAAATTTATTAACTCTTTCATTTTAAATTAGAATGTCTTTTTCC
>NZ_JBEUTW010000639.1:0-1484 GCF_040492675.1 Bacillus sp. AP50 | reverse complement strand
TAAGAAATTGTTCTTCTCTTTCCCTCATAATGCCCCTCTTATTTATTAAACATTATTCATCTTCATTCTTTTTACATTTCACTACTTGACTCACACTCTTAATATGATAATTAATGATATAAATAACTTCATCACCGTTTACTAGCGTAATACATTCTTCATGCACTTCACTTAATAAGCCTTCTACACACTCTGGGCCGCCACGATTAATCTTTACCCACTTATACTTCAAGTCACGTAATACATCGACAAAAGTATCATCATCAGAGCAGAAACATGAAACATAGCCATCGCCACATTTACTTTCTTTCACTTTCTTAACTAGACTTTTCACATGTTTCAATTGGTAATATACTAATTCACCAAGAGGAAGTTGTAATGTAAGGTAATCTCTTCCTAACGATACAAGTACCCCCACTCGACTCTCTGGTCCACGAAGATTTACTTTTACAGTCTCACCGACTAAGCCTTTAATTTGTTCACAGCATAATATACTTTCCAAATTTATATCCTCCTTTCTTATTATCTTCCTCTTCTTGACTGTCTTTGTGCGCGAGCTCGACCTGAATTATTACTTTCACTTTCGCTTTCTTCGCTCTCTCTACAAGGTACTGTTACACTCTTAATATGAGATACTGCAACTAATATAACTTCTTCTTTTACAATTAGTGTCACAAATTCACAAGAAACATCTTGTAAAATACCTTCAACTTTCTCTGGGCCACCACGATTAATTTTCACCCAGCAATATTTGAAGCTTTGAAGTAACTTTTCAAAGTCATCTTCACATTCACATTCCAACCATCTGCAATCATCTGCTTTACAATCTTTCGCATTTTTTGTAATACTTTTCAGATGACGAATCTGATAGTAATAGAGCTCTCCTTTTTCATTCTTTAATACAAAGTAATCCGAACATACAGCGACTATTGTCCCTTTTTGAGATTCTGGACCACCCCTGTTTACTCTCACAAAAGATCCAATTAAGTCTTTCAGAAAATCACAATGAAATAAACTCACGAGAAAACCCCTTCCATTAATTTATAAGCTTTTGCACTGATAGTATATGTATCTGTACAGGTTACGTTCTCTATGTTTGTCCTAGCTAGAAAAAAATATGCTTTTAACATGGTAGACTACTACCTATCAAAATTTGAAGAAAGGCTAAGAACTCCTTATGTTTTTGATATCTTCAAACAAAAAATCCCTTATGAATATACATTTCTGCATATCTTCATAAGGGATTTTCCATAGTTTAATCTTCGTCTTTAACATCCATATCTTCTGGAATTGGTTCGTTCAATATTTCTTCCACTAATTGCTTATATTTCTCCATTTGTTCTAAATGTGTATTAAATTGTTCTTTATTTACTAAATATTGCTCTCCATCGAATAGCGCACGAATTTTCTTTTGCTGAATTAACTCTTCAATATACGATTTTGGTAAATTCAAATACTCCGCAGTCTCTTCTACTGTTATATAC
>NZ_JBEUTW010000638.1:0-2809 GCF_040492675.1 Bacillus sp. AP50 | reverse complement strand
ATATTACATTTACCTTTACATCCAAATATGTTGTTAGAGGAACAAAATTTTGTTTTGGAGGGATTAATTAATGTCAATAAGTAATGAAGTTTTAAAGTCTTTAGTTTTTGAAAGGTTACCACAGGTTAAAAACCCTAAATATATAGTGTTCTGTGATTTTGATGAAACTTATTATCCTCATAATATGGATAATTATGGAATAATCAATATGAAATTATTAGAAAAATACTTGTATGAACACGCAAGTAAAGGAGATTTGGTCATTGGTTGGGTAACTGGAAGTAGTTTAGAATCAATTGTTGAGAAAATGAAAAAAGGTGGTATTAAATATTTCCCTCATTTTGTAGCGAGTGGATTAGGTACGGAAATAACGTACTTTGATAGTAATAGGACTACTATGGATGATCAAGTTTGGGAAGAGAGAATAGTAGAGGGAGGTTTTGATTCTGCGAAAATTAAAAGAATTATCGAATCGCTTGAAACAAAATATGAAATTTTTTTAAGACCTCAGACACAATTAGGAAGTTCTAAGTACAAATTTAATTTTTATTATGAAGAGCAAAATGAAGCTATTGATTCAAAAAATTTAGAACAGATAGAAGAAATCGGGAAGTTATACAAAGTGGGGGTAAATATTAACAAATGTAATCCATTAGCTGGTGATCCAGAAAATTGCTATGATGTAGATTTTATTCCACTTGGAACAGGTAAAGATGAAATTGTGAAATTTATGTTAGATAAGTACAAACTAGATAAAGCAAATGCAATTGCTTTTGGAGATAGTGGAAATGATTTAAGGATGTTACAAGCTGTAAGACATGGTTACTTAGTAGAAAATGCAACGGAAGAGGCTAAACATACACACGCAATGCTAGCTCAAGGTGAATACTCAATTGGAATTTTAAATACTCTAAAGCACATTATTAATTAAAGGGATGTTCATATAATGAATATTGGAATTATAGGTGCAGATAGTATTGCAAAAGCTCATTCTAGGGCATTATCAACAATTGATAATTGTAAATTAGTTGGAGTATATGATGTTAATTACGAGAATGCTCGAGAGTTAGTAAAAGATTATGATGGGGAAGTTTTTAATAGTTATGAAGAGTTACTTGAAGTTGTTGATGGGATAATAATATCTTCCCCTAATTTTTGTCATAAGCCTCAAGCTGTTCAAGCGTTATTAAAAAACAAACATGTTTTAGTTGAAAAACCGATGGTAATTTCTTGTGAAGAAGCAAAATATATGATGAAAATAGCAAAGGATACTATTGTAGTTGCTGCAATGGGGTTTAACTATCGTTACTTGTCCTATATTAAGGCTTTGAAGAGCTTAATTCAAAATGGGGAATTAGGAGAGGCAGTAGTTATAAGGCTACATTTTAAAAAGAATAGCGCTTTTCAAAGAACTCTGTTTACTTGGCGGGATGACATTCAAAGTAATAAAACTAGTGGGGCATTGGGGGATTTAGGCATTCATTTAATAGATTTACTTTGGTTTTTATTTGAAAGTGATTTTAGAGAGGATACTGTTCGAACTAAAATTAAAACAAATGTTAAAGAAAAACAAAAAGTATTTGTAGATGATTATGCAGAGGTTTATGGTCAATTGACCAATAAAGTATTTGTTAATATTACAACGTCTAAAAGTTCATTCCCTGAAGATTGTGGCTTTAGTATTGAGGTAATAGGTACTAAGAAAGAATACAAGTATTCTTCTAGAGAACCTAATAAATATATAACTTTTGATGGGTTGGAAAAACAAGAAATCTTTTTGCCTTTACCGTTATTAGTTGATCCGGAAAACGAGATTTTTGAATGGGCGGATTCTTTTAGAAAGGAAATTATAAGCTGGGTTAATGCAGCAGGTGGTTCTAAAAAATCACTTGCAACATTTGAAGATGGATTACGTTCACAAATTATATTAGATTTATTCTTCAATAAAAACAAACGTAACAAAGAATTATCTGTAACAACTATTTAGTTTTATTGTAAAAAAAGGGATTTATAATTTGTAACATAAATCCCTTTTTCTTTTGAATTGGAGCTGATAAAAGGTGCGGTTAATATTTTATTTTGGGTGCTTGTTCTATTTTATTGTAGGAGTAATACATGTTTGTATGGGCAGTTTAATTCCTTCGTTACTACAATATTATGAAAGAACACCTGATCAACTAGGGATATTAATATTTTTTCAATTTACTGGATTTTTATTTGGTGTTCTTAGTTCGCCTGTTTTAGTAAAAAAGTATTATTATTTTAAAACTCTAACATTTGGGATATTAGCAATGTTAGTAGTTTTAGGAGGTTTTATATTTGTTAAAGAATGGGCATATTTAGCAGTAATTGCATTTGGATTGGGTTATGGAGCGGGTTTGTTAGAAACTACTATGGGTTCCTTTGTTATTTCAGCAGAAAAGAATAGTGCTGCTAAATTCAGCATTCTTGAAGTATGGTTTGGGATTGGAGCACTGGGGTTTCCTTTATTAGTCAATTATTTTATAAAATTTTATACATGGTATTTCATTTTATATGGAATCTTGCTATTTCTTATTTTCACACTATTAGTTTGGTACTTGTTTGGGAGTGCTAAATTTAATAATCTTTCTCCACGAAAGAATGAAAAGGAAGTATCACTATCCCCATTAACTGTTAGCTTTAAAAATGGAAAAGTAAAAATTATATTATTTATATCACTTTTTGCATTCTTATATGCAGGTATAGAAACCAATCTTGCAAATTTTTTATCTACAATTATGATTCTTACTAATAATGAATTAATTAGTTCAATAAGTATATCTTGTTT
>NZ_JBEUTW010000637.1:0-3345 GCF_040492675.1 Bacillus sp. AP50 | reverse complement strand
GGCCTTAGGGTGTCCTTTCTTTATTTCCAAAAAGGGTATCGAGGGACTAGCCTTTTCTAATTTGAAAGTAAACTTTTGAATATAAATTCAAAAAAAAGTTTGAGTTCTATACTTCTTACCCCATAAATAATTTAGTTTTCTTCCAATCATTGACTTGAGATTCACTACTAATAGAACTAATTATTTTTAAATCTTTTCATATTAATTGTATAGTTTGAATATTCAATTAAATATTTATAAATAAATTCAAATGTTAGAAAATACAAATAATATGGTATTGTTATTTATGTAATATTCATTCCAAAAAAGGGGGATTTTTCATGTTTAAGAAAGTAATAATTGGAACATTAGCAACTGGAATTATGTTATCTGGTGCTGGAGGAGTATTTGCGGAAACACCTACTGATACAAGTGTAAAATTAAAAACAATTGATAATAAAAAAAGTTTTGTTAAGAAAAAAGAAAAACAAGACTTTCCTGGTTACAAATCAAAAGGGGAAATACCCACTGTAAAAGAGTGGAATGGAGTAACTTGGTATTTAAAAGGAGTAACTGAAGTAAGTAAAAATTCATGGACAGGACATTATGAAGGATGGCGAACAAGTAATAATTAAGAAACTTTAATTTATTACTCAAAAATAGGCAAAAAGACAGCAATCAATCAGCTGTCTTTTCTTTTTTGATCTATAGACATTCTATTTTTTAGGCATCCATGTATGTCCGCAATTCATACAACCATTGACAATATTTTTTCTACCAATAAATCCACTGAATAAAGTTATCGGTGCCCCTAGGAGCATCATTAAAAAACCAACAAATGCAGCCATATCCTGAAGTGGAGAATGTCGAGGAACTATTCCAATAGCTATAAGTGTAGCTAACATAAGAAACAGAATTAAAAACATCCTTTTAAAATTATAACCACGTTTATTACCAACTATTTAATCAGATTTACATTTCCTACAAACAACCCGCCTAGTTACTTTTTCTTTTTGCACTGTCATGTTCAATCACCCTTTTTAACTATAAATTACAATAAATTAATTACAAGATGTATTAACTACAATAAGATACAAATATTATCAAAATAAGAAAAAGAACCTTAAAAACCAGTTTCTTTTTCTTATTTTCCAATGTAAACTTTTTATTATTAGTTTACCTTCAAATCCCCTTAAATATTAACTTCTCTCCGAACCCCCTGATATCCTCAATTTATATAATAAAAGTATACATTGAAAACACTGCAAATAAAGAGTTCACAATCCCTTATATGTTTAATCATTCACTCTCTCTTTCATCTAAAATCTGCTCAAAACGAAATTTAAAATAAACTAATTTAGTCCATCTATTTCTAGCAAAAGTTAAAATGTTAAAAATATATGGAAACAAAATTGAAGTTGAAATTAAAATTATTAATAGTACAAATCCCCACATTTCTTTTGAAAGAAAAGCTGAGTCTATAAAAGCACTAAATAAAACCGTCACATACATAATAATTAATGGTTGTATTCTATGTATGCTATCTTTTTACGACATTAAAATATATTAGAATTAACATGGTATGAATGATTAGTAGCAATTGATATAATTGTATTAGACGCAATTAGGAGGATTATTAGTGGAGAAGTTAAAAGTACTATTTCAAAACACTTTATATATAGCTTACCCTCTTTTAACTGGAGTTGAGGGAAGTGAAAAGGTTTTAAATAAATGGCAACAATTCTATCAAGATGTAGAAAGAGATCTACAGGAAATTTATAACTCATCTTATTCATCACAGACTTTCGAAAGGCTAGTAAAATGGGTTTCTAAAAAGGAAGCTTTAGGATTATCAGGGATAGACATTCTTCCAAAACTAGAAAATCATAGGGAAGAAATTTTTGAATGTCTAAGAGATGACTTATATATGGAGTTTGGAATTAAACTGCCTATTATCGCAAAAGAATTACCTGTACATTCAGAGGCTAAGAGTGATTATATAGAACGAAGTAATGCAGGGTTTATGTACCACTTATCAGACACTATTGCTAAGAATAAGTTTACAGATGACCAAGATAAGAATGTACGGATTGCTCAATTACAGGATAAACAAAATAGTCTAGTGGTAGTATCGTCACACGATGATGGTGATATGAAATTACAAAGGAAAGAATTAAAAAGATGGAATACACTGATTGATTCTACTTTTTTAACAAGAGTAATGGACGATTTGACGGCGGACTGCCTCGATATTGTAACTGAACTTTGGGTAAAGAGTGCGGAAAATGATAAGACTATTGTGCCTGTACATTACGAACAAATATTAGATATGTGTAATATGAAACAAATCAAAAATGGTAAGGCTTATTATCGAAAAGAAGACAGATTAAAAATTATGGAGCGATTAGCTGCTCTTGCTAGTATTTTTATTTATGTCAATGAAGATAATGAGATCGTGATATTAAATGAAAAAGATCCTAATGAAAGCCTAACTTATAAAAAGCAAAGAATTCGAAGGTTATTTGTAATGGATGAAATTATCATTGCAAAAGATATTGATACGGATAAAACATTAGGAATAGAGAGTATGAACGTTACACCAGGAAGCTTTTTATCAAAATATCTCTATGGATCTGAAAAGCTAACAGGTTTATTATCAAAAAAAGCCCTAGAGTATAACAGCAAGCAACAGAGATATCACAAAAGATTAACCAGATATCTAAGTTGGCGTTGGCGCATTCAACAATCCTATCAACATTTAACACATTCTTATAGTATTGGTGGTCCTAAAGGGTTATTACAAGTAATGGAGATAAGCATGAATAGAAAACCAAGTCTAATAAGACAAGTTTTTGAAAAGACTTTAGATGACCTTATGAGCGACCAAGTAATTCAACAGTGGAAATACTCTCCCGAAATTGATGAAGAAAAATGTAAGGGAAAAAACTGGTTTGAAAACTACTGGTTAAAATTAAAAGTAAGCATTTCTCCTACAAATGAACTTGTTAAATTACAACAAGAGTTGATTACTAAGAAAAGTAAGCAGCAAGCACCATTGGTCATTGAGATGGAAGAAAAGCCACCGGTAATTGAAGAGAAGCCAATAAGTATAGTAAATCAAGAACCCCCTAATAGTATTGAGTTTTATATTGAAAAGATGAACACGTATAAAGAGAAGAATAATAAAAGTATTCGTGAGTTAGCGAAAGAAATAGATATTTCGTATTCAACACTTTCAAGGATGTTATCCGGTAAAAGAAAACGATTAAATGATGATACGAAAAATAAGCTAGATAAGTGGATAGAAAGACAGGTAGTAGTTAATCTGCTGTAAACGACGGTTTAAAAATAAATATATATAAACAA
>NZ_JBEUTW010000636.1:0-3048 GCF_040492675.1 Bacillus sp. AP50 | reverse complement strand
TAAGACCCCCATCTCAAAATTCAGCGAAAGCAAAGAAGTTAGGTGGGGGTTGGGCTGATAATCAGTGGAGGATGAACAAACCCCCCACTGATTAAAGTTTCACTTTATTGGAAAGGTGATGAAATAAATGACAGTTCTTTTAGTGGAAAATCTATATCAAATGTCTATTGTTTTACTGATTTTATGTTCATTTTGTTTTTATAGATATTTAAAGAAAATAAAAAAGGAAAGAAAGCTTACAGGTTTTGAAATTACGATGTATATCGTTACGCAACTTGCGTATTTCATTTGGGCGGCAACAACTTTTCTTAAAATGTTATCAGAATAGTAATCTTAAAGTGTTAGATGCTGAACAGTAATGTACAGGAGCAGTAACGGTATAAACGTGGGCAAGGGTAATTTCTCTAGTGGGTAAATAAATATAGTCGATAACTAGATGGATAACAATATTACTTATAACATCTTTATAAAAAGAGAGGATATAAATGGAACAATATAAATTAATTTTAAAAGGGCCTAAACAACTCAAGTGGGAAATAAATGAAATTAAGGACATACAGGACGATGAAATTATCGTTAAAACAATCGCAGGAGCGATAAGCATTGGGGCCGAGTTACCACAGTATAATGGATCCGATGTTACGGAAACGAATCCTTTTTATCCAAGAAAAACTGGATATGAAAGTTATGGTGAAGTGATTCAAGTTGGTAATAAAGTAACACATGTAAACGTAGGTGATAAAGTAGTTTCTTTTTATGGACATGAAACGATAGGGATAGTTAAGGGGCATAAAGTAATCCGAGTGCCTAGTTCTATACAACCTAAAGTTGCTTTATTATCTATTCTTTCGTGTGATGCCGCTAAAGGAGTATTGAAACTAAACCCGCGACAGGATGAAAAAGTACTTATAACTGGAATGGGAGTTATTGGTTTACTCGCTTGTAATTTCTTAAAATACTATGTAGGCATTGAGCACGTGGATGTTGTTGAGCCTAATAAAAATAGAAGAGATTTTGCAAAGAAGTTTGGTGCGAAAAACATATATGATTCAGAAGAGAAAATAATAGAAACATATAATTATGGTTTTGAATGTTCTGCTACAAATAGTGGGTTCCATACTTTGCAAAAAACTCTTAAAACTAATGGTGAAATATGTATACTGTCTGATGGTAATATAGAAGAACTAACATTAACTGCTAACTTTTATCAGAAAGAATTGCAAATCATTGGATCAAGTGATGGATCCGATTATCAAAAGCATGCAGATTGGTTTTTTGAAGAAATAGGAAAAACACCATTTATAGAAGAGATCTTTCAACATGAAATACATTATACTTCACTCATAGAATGCTTTGATGAATTGAGTTTAGGGATAATTAAACCATTAAAAGTATATGTTTCATATGAATAACGAAAAAAATGAGTAAATATTTGTCACATACCTTACAAATGTTTCGTCACATTTATGATTACTAAATGAGGAGGAACATATATGAAAATATTTGTAGCAGGTGCAACTGGTGTAATAGGACGTTCTTTATTACCACTGTTAATAAAAAATGGGCACACGGTGTTTGCGATGATCCGTACTACTTCGCAAGTAGAAGCAATGAAAAAGGTTGGTGCCATACCAGTAATAGCTGATGTATTTAATAGAGAGGCTGTATTTTCTGTATTAGAAGAAACAAATCCCGATATAGTTATTCATCAATTAACGTCATTGTCATCATGGAATTTTGAGGATAATGCAAAAATTAGAACAAAAGGCACTCGTAACCTTGTCGATGCAGCTAAAAATGTAGGGGTACAGAAAATAATCGCTCAAAGTATTTCATGGGCGTATGAACCAGGGGATACATTTGCGACTGAAAAAGATTCACTACATATTACTGCTTCCGCGCCTCGGCAAGTCACTGTTAATGGCATATTAAAATTAGAAGAAGCTGTTACTGAGTTACCTGAATCGGTTATACTTCGTTATGGCACATTATATGGACCAGGAACATGGTATGCGGAAAACGGATTAATAGCAAATCAAGTTCGTAATAAGGAGATTATCGCATCAGACGGGATAAGCTCGTTTATACATGTCGAAGATGCTGCAAGAGCTACTATGCTAGCCCTTAATTGGCCTTCAGGAATCGTAAATATTGTAGATAGTTATCCAGCAACTAGTAAAGAATGGTTACCAATATATGCAGCAGCGATAGGAGCACCTAAGCCTAAAGTTCAAGATGGGAAAAATAGTTGGGAAAGAGGAGCTTCCAATAATAAGGCACGTAAAGAGTATAGTTGGATACCTTTATTTCCAGCATGGTCTGAAGGATTTAACAACTTAATAGGTAAGTAAAACACAACTTTAATGGGAATGATAGTAAAATACACCATTAAAGGATTGGATTATTATGAATATAATTTGGGAAAGTATTATATTAACTTTTACTGGAATAATTGTTTTGAAAATGACAGGTAGTGCATCTGTCAGCCAAATGACAAGAGCTGAAATCATTATAGTTGTATCAATTGGCCGTATTATTGTAGAACCTGTATTAAGTAGAAAAGTAGTCCCATCTATATTCGCGGCCATCATATTTGCAAGCATACTACTTATCATTCATTTCTTTGAATTGAAATCAAGGAAGGTGGAACAATTTCTAAATGGAAGTAGCATTATAATTGTTGAAAACGGAGAGATTGTAAAAGAGAATTTGATTCAGGCAAAAATGTCGGAGCAACAACTATATATGCAATTAAGAGAAAAAGGGATCCATGATGTAACGAGTTTACAGCAAGTTACAGCGGAACCGAATGGGCGTATTGGTTATCGATTAATAAAAGAAGCAGAACCAATAACTTTAGAAATGTTAGAAAAAGTATTAGATCGGTACAATATAAAAAGATAATTTCTCGTGAGAAAAAGCAAATTTTTTAACGATAAAATGTAAGAGAGAACTATAATTAAAAGTTATTAAGAATTATTAAAGATGTTTATATATTGATTATGCACAAATAAAAAGGACAAGCATATAATAGAAGTACCTATTAAC
>NZ_JBEUTW010000635.1:0-1801 GCF_040492675.1 Bacillus sp. AP50 | reverse complement strand
ACTCTATACTGCCCTTTAGATGGGTTACATTTTAATGCAATCCACCACTTTCCATCTCCAGTTTCTGGACAGTCAATTTTTAAATTTAACTCTCCTATTACAACATCTAATGCCGCTTTACTTTCACTAAGTGGAATCTCACTTGAAAAATTATTAACAGCAACTAAATATTCTCCTTTAATTACCTTTTTTACATGAATATTTTCAGGACCATATCCATTTTGTATATCTTCTTTTAGCTCTATCCAAGGATTATCTTCCAAACTCCCTTTATTAGAATAACAAAATTGATACTTTTCTTTGCTATTCTTTATAAATAAATAGATATCTAAATCTTTAGGGAATTCACTCCAAGTCAACTGTATATCTCTAAGTTCATTTAATTTCGGATAATACTCATAATCATATGACTCATCTTTTTTTTGTTTATATTGTTCTGTGGCTCCTTTAACACAATTCTTAAATTCTTCAATAGATTCTGCTTGTCCAGGATATAATCTTCCAATCATAAATATACGATCTTTAAATGTTGAATCTATCTTATCAATCTCTTCCAAAACCTTTTCATTAACAGGACCATAGTTGACTAAAATAACTTTAGCCTCTGGCCTACCCCTAGCATAGTCTATTAATGCATTCTTAAAATTCCCCTTAACAAACTTTTTATATTGTTTACATTCAACTACAACTACAGTAGAAGATACATTAGTAATCGGAGGTTTCATTAGCGAATAATCTGGTTGGATAGCTTTCTTTCTTCCTTTTCCCACTGGATTAGACAGAGAAGAACGATATTCTGACCAAACATGGATTGGTGGCATATAACTCTTAGTTGTTGCTAAATGGGAACCAGCAAAAGAAAATTCCAATGTTTCATTTATAGCATGGAATTCCAATTCATCTTTTCCAAGCGCATCATTAATTTGTGTTAAAACCCATACAGCATAGACCTCATGTCTCTTTTTCCAAATAGGTAAATTTAAAAATGCTATTAATTTTTTTTGCATCTCATCAATTTTTATTTTATTTTGTGGCAAAATTTCAATACATGATTTTAATTTACTAATTGCGTTAGCAACCCTTTGTTTCTTTTCATTTTCCTTAGCAGATTTGATTTGGTATACTAACATACAATAACGTTCTAAAAAATAACCAGCAAAGAAATCTGTTTCCATCATCAATAATTCTTCAATTTTATTATTAATTTGACTTTCTCTTCTTAAAAAAGCACTGATTTCACTATGCTCAATACCTAGGGAAGCCATTAATTGTATAGTTTCATTCCAAATAAACTTTATTTTCAATAATAATTCATCAAGATCTGACTCACCTGTACATGATAATTGAGGCATATTGTTATTTGGCCATCTTAACTTATATCCCTCTAACCAATTAATAATCTCAGCACTACAGCAATTCCTTACTTCTTCTTTAAAATTTACTAGTGGATTATTAGAACCTATTAATTCTCCTATTGCATTAAATAATGTAAACAAAACTTCCCTGCTTATTTCAATTACACTTAATTCCTTACTTATTCTTCGCCATTCTTCTTCCCATGCTTTAAAATGTTCTAAAGAAAATTCTAATGTTTCTTTATTTTCATCATCGAAATTAAACTTAATTTTCATCCTATCATTTGTTTCCTTTATACTTTTACTTTCAAACAGCTTTAACAAATCAGTGAGCATTTTTGAAAAAGGATGTATCGCAGAAAAGAATGTATGAATAAGTAATTCTGTACTAATATTCTTATTTTGTAACTCCACTGATATATCATCATTCATAGATAATCCTAGTC
>NZ_JBEUTW010000634.1:0-2182 GCF_040492675.1 Bacillus sp. AP50 | reverse complement strand
ACATTTATCTATCCACTCAAGCCAGTTAGAAGGTTTATCTAAAAAGAATTCAATACTAGTAAGTACTTGGTTACATGCTAAATACACCCCTAATATATGTTGATTAAATAAACTAGCCCCATGATATAATGGCATCCAATTCATAATTACTTCATTCTTTGTAGCCTGGATAACATTTACAGAAGATATAATATTAAAACAAACATTACTATGTTTATATTCTGCTGCTTTCGGCTTTCCTGTTGTACCAGAAGTTAATAAATATAAGGCAACGTCTTCCTGTGTCGCCTTATAAAGATCTTCTGTTGGTAAATTACTTCGCAATTCAGCAATGGATGTAGCCAAAAAATCCTTATGTTCCCCTTCACTAAACAAGTCATTTAATTTTTCTTTTGCTTCCTGTTCCGCTAGAATTACCGGTTTTCCAAATAATTCCCAACAATTGAGCAACTTTAATATATCTGCATTTTTTTTATGATACTCATTGGGTTCCTTTAATGGTATAGGGGTAATTCCTCCTAGAATACAAGCCCAAAATAAGGGAACGAATCTTTCAATTTCATTTACTAATAAAATAGCTTTTTTTGAAGGTCCCAACCCCAATTTATAAAGACCATTTAAAATACATTTAGATTCTTCTAATAATTCTTGATAACTGCAAAATAACTTATTGCCATCCTTTTGGATGTAAGTAATACCCTTTTTTCTATCCATACTAGCCTTAAGAAACATATCAGTTAATGTTTTAACACCTTGATAATTAGAATCAAATTTAGGTTGATAAATGGCTAAAGGTATTTTATTTTCATTAATCTCTATCATACATTTTCAACCTCCTACTTGAACAATTTTATTCAACTGCATTTCATTTTAATTTAAATTCAAACCATTTCTTAAAAACATCCTCTTTTTTAGTTCCCTCTATTCTATCCACCTCTTTGCCTCCTTTAAAATAGAGAATGGTAGGAGTTTCTTTAATTTTATAATCATCCCAGCCTTCTTGAAATTCTAAAACATTATATAAAACAAGATCAACATTAAGGTCTTTGGCTAATGGAGTGACAATAGGGGTAGTCTCCTTACAGTGAGAACATGTTGGGCTGTAAAAGTAGACAAAGCGTTCCTTGTTTTTCTCTAAATCTTCTTGCAATTCTTCCGGTAAGATAATGTTCTGGTAATTGGGATCATCCAACTGTTCAACAGTGGCAGGATGAAGCTTCTCTTTGCCAAAAGGATTATGTTCTACTTTAACCGCTTGCTGTTTATTAGAAACAAAAGCAGTTATAATGAAGATGCCCACGATTAGAACAATAAACACTATTAATTTCTTCACTTTTTAGTTCTCCTTTAATCTTTTATAGATTATGTATGTACATAAGAAAATAATTATAAATGCTATTAATGCAAGGAATGGAATAGTGATAAAACCAAACCAATTAATATATTTCCCACTACAGGGAATCCTTCCACAGGAAGGAGAATTATCAGAGAAAAAAGAAATATTTTGTATAAGGTAATGATAAAAAGATATAATACCACCCATTAAAGATAAAACACTAGCATAGATACTAATCCAATACTCTTTTCTAATCACTGCTATTCCTAAAAGTACAGTGAATGGATACATTACGATACGTTGGTACCAGCAGAGGGTACAAGGTTCATACTGCCTGATTTCAGAAAAATACAAACTTCCGAACATCGCAATAATTGCAGTGGCCCACGCTAAAAATAGTAAATTATCATTTGAATTTAACTTTACTTTCATACTATGAATTCTCCTCTTAATCACTTTAAAGATAAAAATTGACTTCGTTTGCATAATTTTAGGATTGGCAAACAAGAAGCCACCCTATAACAAATGACTTTCTGCAGGTTCATATGGATTGAAGGAAAAGGCTCATTAAAGCTTGAATTATGTTTCATACATGGGATAAAAAGTAAAGATTAATTTAAATAGGTGCCTTTAACTAATAAAAAACCTCTTTTTTTTACTGCAGACGGCCCTTCCATGCAGTAAAATTCCAACTTATCAATCTCGTTTAACCTAGTAAATATCATTTCCCTCTCATTTCTGAGCTGTTCGGCCAGATTTTTTTCATGTTCAGCCAATTGTTGAAGTCTCATTAATAAAGCGTTTCTTTCATTAAATTCCATAGTACTCTCCCCTAATACTGTCTCT
>NZ_JBEUTW010000633.1:0-3903 GCF_040492675.1 Bacillus sp. AP50 | reverse complement strand
ATATAAAGCGCTCTCGAATTCCATCGAGAGCGCTTTATTATTACCTATTTCGGTAAACGTGATAGCTTTTCAGCAATTGTTCTATAAAACTCTTGAATGCTAGAAAAACCTAATGAGTCTGAAACACTTAATCCTACCATATCGAGATGATCCCAATTCGCTTTCGTTTCGATATGATTCCATTTTCCAATCTGTAATGACCCATTATTATTTACAGCAACATTAGAAGATGGTGCAATCATAGAATTCGTATTTACTACACCATCATTTTGCCACCAAGAAGTATCAACTAACGGACGGTTTTCTTCATATCTCGCATAAGAACCTAAGAAAAATGCATTCCCCATCAACACTTTATTCATCGTAATATGCGGTAAATGTAAACCTGTTATAGGTGCTGCTTGTGATGCATGTCCACTATAGGATAAATAATACACATCTGGTTGCGTCTTTACCCAATTATTTAACTCCTTTGCACCATCTGTACTTAAATCCCATTGACTTATATCTTTTGTATTTTTCCAAAGTGAACTATTTAGAATACGATTACTATATTGGAAAAAGGACTCTCCAGCATTTTTCTTTATACCCCATTGATCCAATTTAAAATCATATAATGATAAATTATTGTTTCCTCCAAAGCTTGCAGCTGTAATGAGTAAATCTTTAACGAACGGTAGCAGAAGACTACCATCCGCAAGTGTTGTACCGTTGTGAGGGGTTGCTAATGTTGTAACACTATGAACATATGATTTTCCGCCTTCAAATAGTGGTGATATTTTGATGTCTGGGTGATTTTTCACATAATTCTTTTCTTCAAAACTACCTTCTTTTAATAGCTGTACTAATGTTCTAATCGTTTGTCCACCCATGCTATGTCCAACTAAATGAACTTTATTTGTTTCACTCCAATTCGGCGCAAAACCACTATAAGTTCTGCCAAAACGATTATGTCCATGTTTCTCAGCATGTACGGCACCATAGTCTACTGTCCCACCGCTAATTTGTGCATACAATTCACATGCACGATCCCAGTTACTAGAAACAGGTCCAACAGCTGCGGTATGTACCGTATAACCATTGCGTTTCAAATCTTCCTGTATATCATGAACACCACCCCAATATTTTACGCCAAGCATTTCTTCTCTACCCCATCCAGCAAATCCATTCACCAATATGATTGGATAATTATTTTGTTGCCTCTCTTCAGCGTATGATATTTTCGCTGCGAATGAACATACGGTCACTAATGCGAAAAAACATATTTTTAAAAATAACTTCCCCATACTTTCTCCCCCTAATAAAACGTTTACATTTTTCTTTTTTAAAAAATTAACAGAATACTTTAACAACTTAAACATAATGTAAAGTATTTTATATACGTTGTATATATAGAAAACATATACAAATGTTGATAAATATTAATTCAAGTAAATATTTGCTTTTTACAATACAACTTGTAAATCTGTTTATTTGAATTTATAATTAGATATAGTTGCCTCATGTTAAAAAGATTTAAAAACCATAAGAAAACTAATCTCATTGCTTGAAAAGGAGGAAAAAGCATGCAAATCGGATCAAATATTCATACATTATCTCAACCTACTAAAATAACTCCATCTACTCTTGAGCATAATACTATCTCTTCTACTAAACTTGAAAGTAAGAAAATAAATGATCCTATCAAGTTTGATATTCGTTCATCTGAAAAAGAAATGAAACAGCCTGAGCATAAATTTAATGAATTAGATTTATGGAAGATGTTAAAGGATAAAGGTGTTCCTTTATGGATTATACTTGAAATGCTACAAAAGGCTCGTAAAGAAAAAGAAGCACAAAATAATTCAGTTCAAAATTCAAATGCGATTGAAGAAACGAGTGAGACTCGATTAAATGAAGTAATGTAAAGCATAATAATTGATTTGTCTATAAACTAAAAAGAGTTCGAAGCTGATGAAATTTTTATCAACTTCGAACTCTTTTTTAAGGTTTTTCGCCAATCGTTACAAAGTGAAAAGATACTTCTCCTTCCAAACCTTTAATTAACTTTTTTACTTTGACATTTTCATTAACCAATGTATTATCTGTCGACATTTTAGGTTTTTCGTCACCTAGTGATTTTTTCAAATGAAGAAGATGCATTTTCATTTCATTTGCCTTTATTTCTTTATAAACACTATTTTTTGCTACAATCATATACCATTCCGTTGAATATTTACGATTGTTACCTATCCAAGCATCACTATCGTATGTAACAGGAATCTCTTCCTCTCCTATTTTAATACTTTTCATAGTCTTATTGTCTTCACTTGTAAATAATAGCGCCCCTTCTTTGGGGAATTTCGGTAACGTATCTATAATATAATTGGAGCCATTATCTTGTTTTCGAAAAAGTTTTTCTTTAATCAATGCTTGTGCTGTAGATTCATTTAAAATTAAGACATTTCCATTTCCAACTTCCCCTTTTTTCACAGAAAACACTTCATTTTCTTCCGTAATTTCCTGATAACGATTAATAATTGGTGAAATATTATTTTCATCTCCAATAATTAATACACCGTTTGCAGGAAATGGATTTTCCTTTTTAGAACATGCACTAAAACTTATTAATAATAGTATCGTTAACATAAAAATAGTTAAAGTTCTTTTCATCTCGTTTCCTTTCATCATACAGTTCATTTTTCTACATACTTTATTGTAGTCTTACAAGCTAATAAATTCTATTGCTCCATAACCTTATAAAGCTTTTGCAGATAACGCCAACGGGTTATAAAGAAATATAAAACTTGTATACATATAAATGAAATTAAAATAACGATAGAGCTATTTATGATAGAAAAATCGACTAATTGCTGTAATGCTATATAAGCGACTACAGTATGAATCACTGCAACGACAATTGGTAAAAAGAACATTAATAATAACTGTCTCGTTACAACTTTTTTTAACTCACCTTTACTTAATCCCATTTTCGAAATCATTTTATATTGCTGCTGATCGCGATCCAAATCTGTATATAATCGGAAATAAATAAAACTAGCAGCGAATGTAAAGAAGACGATTCCGACTAAAATACTTACCATAAGTAATAAACCATTCTTTTGCTTTGCTTCCAACAAGTTTAATGTTAAAGCTTCAAAGTAGAAATCTCTGTCCCTAAGATCTTTATCGAATATACTCTTTAATTGATTGGAAATCTCTTTCGTTTTTATCCAATCATCTACAACAAATCCGTAAGTACGATATGGAATTTCTTTATTAACTGGGTCACTAGTAAGAGGCATTCCATCATATACCTGATCTTGAACAGCGATATAAATAGTTCTAGAATCGTGTGGTAAAACTAAATTTTCTACAGCTTTTTTCACATGAAATGTCTTTGTCCAGTCACCTTGAATGACTTCTATATTCTTTTTATACTCGCCATTTTTAAATTCTTGTTTTTGTGATACGACTCCAGGAATTAATAAAATTTCATCTTCTTTTTCAATTTTTTCTTGTTGATAGCCTAGTGCTTTAGCAAGATCGTTGTATTCACTTAACTTCATTACATTTACGCCATTTTCTGTGTATATATATGAAGATGAAGCCATTCGATACGGAATATTAGCATCAGAAAGGTGCTTTTTTATAATAGAAAGATTTTTATTCAATACTTTGTCATTTTCAAGACTTCCATACAAAAATGTATAGGGATTTGTCATCCTTACTAAATCCCTATTTCCAATTGCGGCTGTTGTACCAATTGCTGTAAATGCAACTGCTGAAACAATAGATACTATAAAAAACATCGTTGCATTATCTTTCATACGGTAAATTAATTCAGAAAATGTTAATATATTTGTTCTCTTTAAAAAGAAAGATTCTCTCCTTTTAGCAAGGCGCAATATATACACGCTACAC
>NZ_JBEUTW010000632.1:0-3994 GCF_040492675.1 Bacillus sp. AP50 | reverse complement strand
TTGCTATCTTTTTTATTTTTTCATACATCTAATTCTATTACAGATCTGTTAAAGGTCATCTCTTCATACACCTTTAAATTTTGATATATAGTGCCTAATAATGGTGCCGCTATAGAAAATTGCTCTGCTACATCCAGTAAATATCCTTGCAAGTGCTTCCCTTCAATAAACGAACCCTTCTCCATATCACGTTGCATCGATGACTTCATATCATACGAAATTTTATCAATTGTTTTCATATGTTCCTGGGCAATATTAACCTTTATTGGAGCTCCTAATACTTTCATAATTTGTACAGATTCCTCAAATACATTACGGATAAAATCACGGCCGCCTTCACTTTCACGAATTGGTCCAATTGGTGCACGCATTAACGTTGTCACACCGGACATTACAGTAATAAATAAATATTTATGCCACATATCTTGCGTAATATTTTCACTTAAAACAAAACTAGATTTCGTACCTGCAAATGCTTTAGAAATATGCTTTACTCTCTCTGAATTTTGAGACTTAATTTCTCCAAACACAAGTCTGTTGGCAGCGCTAGTTTGTACAATTTCTCCTTGATCGTTTAACGTCGTCTCGATAAAGCATAAACCGCCAAGTACTTTTTCTTCGCCGAATTCTTTTTGTAATAGTGATAAATGAGCGATACCATTTAACAATGGAATGATTACAGTACCTTCGCCAACAAACGGCTTCAAATCTTGAATTGCCTCGTTTAAGTGATACGCTTTTGTTGAAAATAAAATGACATCAAATGGAGAAGTTCTCTCTTCCTTCGTTATTAATTTCGGTTGAAAGGAAAAATCCCCGTTAACACTTCGGATTACAAGTCCTCTTTCCTCTAATTGTTTTTTCCGTTTACTACGAACAAGAAATGTAACATCTTCTCCCTTTTCGACTAATCTGCCACCAAAAAATCCTCCGACTCCACCAGCGCCTAATACTAAAATCCGCATACAGCATCCCCCTTTTCAAAATACAATTTTATAACTTTTAGTATACATAACATTATACATGTCCTCTGCTAAATAAGCTGAATTTTCACTCTCAATCGAGTATAAAACAGTGGTTATTTTCAAATAAATTTGGGCATGTTGTTTCTATAGCATATATGGAAAGGAAACAATGTAGATGGAGGCAATACAAGCAATTGAGGAAAAAGATGTAGCAACAGCTATATTTCAATTTATATTCCCGTTTTCGTTTAAAGCTGGATATGAACAAAATATGTTCCCTTTCTTACAAAAAAACGATTTCCGTCCTTTTCGGCTCGATCATCTCTATGATGAAAATACATATTATGGGGAGTTTAAAGTTTCACATCAAAATATGGAAGCATACTATCTTTCATTTACAAATAAAATTCTCTTTCCTCACTCAGAGCATCAAAAGGGCTTGCAACGTTATTCAAAGGACCTTAACTTAACTGGACATTTAACAACAAACCTTATCTCAATCCCATTCAAGATACACTCTATTGATATAACACTTTGTCCTTATGAACTTGGCTTCTTAACAATTCGAACAGAAGTAAACACTGCTCCAAGCATGACTTTATCTGAAGCAATCGAATTCGCTGCTCGCTTCCGTGTACTTGAAACTAAAAATGATACAAATGAGACTATTTGTATTGAATGTAACGGAAAAAAGTATTCCCAAGTTGAAAAATTCATTTTTGGTTATTTATTTCATGGCGTAACTGATTTCTTTGAAAAGAAGAGATTACGAAGTTCATACTTTCAAACCTTCCCTTTCTTCGAAGACCAAAGAATGTACGTCCAAACTTTATTGTCACTAAAAGAAGGTATGGAACTTAATGAAGTGGATGTTTATCGTACTTCTAGTCTTTCCGGATTAACAAGTGATGGTAAGCCATATGTGAGTGCAAATAACCTTCCTTACATTCATGACTATTTAAAAAAACACGCTTACCAGAGATGGGCTCCAAATCGTTATTTCATAATGGAAGAACATATTTTTACATGTGTAACAAATGAAGGAGAACGCGAAATCGCTAAACTTGCTAGTCAAATGTACGGAGAATTTTATTACGCTTTATTATTAAACCTATTCCATAAAATTGTTTTATTAAAAATGGCAAACGCCTATGCTGAGCTAAACATTGAACAAGATACTAATGAAATAGAGAAATTAATTTATTCGATCAATTCGTTCACTGCTAATTATTTTTCTTTAGAATTAGTATCCCAATCACAAAGTGAAGATATTTTCTTTCGTTTAAGAAAACTTTTTAATATTGAGGTTCTATACTCGAACGCGAAACAAAATCTTGATAGTTTGTTTAAATATCAAGAAAATGTCGCCTCTAAAAAAGATAGCCTCTTATTATTAATTTTAACGCTCTACTCTGTAGTGGGCCAAATGTTAGGGTTTACTATGATTGACCTTTTAAGAAACACCGATTCAAACAAAATATCGTCACCTCTTGAATTTTTCGCTCTATTAATTGCGATTAGCGGCATTGTCATTTCACTTATTTTAGGAGCTCAAAGTTTATACCAATGGGGTTTACAGCATAAACGAAGAAAAGCTTGGGTAAAACAAACTGTACTTTCTGCCGTTAAAGAGAAAGAAGATAAAAATTAAAGAAGGTTATTTTCAAATTCTTGGCGCGCTGCAGTAAGTGAAATCTTTATCAGCGATTTTCCGATTATATCGGCGCAACTCGAAATATATCAGCGATTTTTAAGATATATCAGCGCAACTCAAAATATATCAGCGATTTTCAAGATATATCGACTTACCGACAAAAACCGACAAATGACAGAACCGTATAATAAAAAAAGGGTGCTCCAAAATAAAACTTGGAGTACCCCTTTTTATTATACGAATTCAATTTATTTCCCTGCTTCGATTTGCTCTAATGCAGTAGCTACTTGCTCTTCCGTTAATTCATGTTGTATTACGTAGCGGTTACGTGGACTTACACGACATTCATGAGAACATGCACGTAAATATTTCGCTTCGTTTTCTTCAGAACATAAAATTTTCTTATTACATTCTGGATTTGAACAGTTTACATAGCGCTCACAAGGTTCACCTGTAAAGTGGTCTTTACCAACGATAACATGTTCTTTTTGGTTTACTGGTACAGCGATACGCTCATCGAACACGTAACATTGTCCATCCCAAAGCTCACCTTGTACTTCTGGGTCTTTTCCGTACGTTACAATTCCGCCGTGAAGCTGACTTACATCTTCATAGCCTTCACGAACTAACCAACCAGAAAACTTCTCACAACGAATTCCGCCTGTACAATAAGTTAAAATCTTTTTACCTTCAAGTACTTCTTTGTTTTCACGAATCCAATCTGGTAATTCACGGAAGGATTCGATATCAGGTTTAATCGCACCTTTGAAGTGACCTAAATCAAATTCATAATCATTTCGTGCATCAATGATAACTGTATCTTCTTGTTTCATTGCTTCATAAAAATCTTTTGGCTCTAAATACTTCCCAGTTATTTCGTGCGGGTTAATGTCATCTTCTAGACGAAGTGTAACTAACTCTGGACGAGGACGCACGTGCATTTTCTTGAATGCATGACCATCAGCTTCATCTATTTTAAATACGATACCGTCAAAACGTGGATCATTGTTCATTGCTTCCATGTATTTCTCTGTTTGTTCTACAGTTCCAGAACAAGTTCCGTTAATACCTTCTTTTGCTACAAGAATTCTTCCTTTTAATTCAAGTGAATTACAAAATGCTAAATGCTCTGCCGCGAATTCTTCTGGGTTTTCAATTGTTGTGTACATGTAATATAGTAATACTCTGTATGGTTTTGTAGTTGCCAATGTATTTCTACCACCTATCTAATTTTTTAAATCATGTATAAGTTAACGTTCATATCAAAACATATATAATAAGAAAATGAATCCCATTTTCTTTTCTTTATACTATTTTCTATCAGTTAACAAAAATAAAAAACAAGATTACACACCAAAACACTATGGTTATGTTG
>NZ_JBEUTW010000631.1:0-4824 GCF_040492675.1 Bacillus sp. AP50 | reverse complement strand
TTTCTTACCCGTTAACAAACGGTTTGAAGGACCAACATAATTAATTATGTAGCAACCCTCAACAATAGTTTGAGGGTGCATTTAAATACATGTATTATAACTCATTTTTATAAATAAAAGATTCCGTCTCACCGTTCTTATATACTTTAGTCAATTTAACAACTGATTTGTACGTGTTAACGTCATCCTCTATCATTTTTTTATCTCTTCTATTTCGGCATCACCAGTTCCGCCCTCTATTTTTAAACAGTTCGAAATGGAAAGGTATCCGTTTGATGCCAATATAAAAATAAAAATCGTATCAGGAAAATTAATAAATAATAATCCGTAGTTTAAAGGGTCTCCAGCTGGATGTGATAAAAGTAATCGAAAACCTACCAGTTCAGGTACTTGAACAAAATCTCTAGAAACTCTCGGTTCACAACCCACTTACACTCCATCCCTTCTCTATATAGAATTGCTACTACATATATATGAGAAGAAAATAAGAAAAGTTTGGACAATATAACTTTAACGTAACATTATCGTTACCTACTCGTACATTTATATGGAAATTACACCAATTTTGAGTAAGGACACATAATTTTTACTATAAATACATATAACAATTTCATCTTTCATAAAAAAAACGTTATAATGAGGTGTAGCCTCTACGATTACGTTATAAAGGAGATTAAAATTATGGCTAAAATTAAAGTGTACCAAGCAAAAGAAGAAAATATGGATGCAGTAAAAAATATCATTGATGTTGAGGAACAAAACCCAACTACTGAAAATTTACAAAATCTATATGCGTGTGTATTAGATACTGAAGATATGGCATTGCCTGAATCATATATTGAAGAAGATATCTTAATTGATTCTATTGAAGTTATGGTTAACGCTTCTCAAAGCAAAGTAAGAGACTTAGGCGCATACGATGTAATCGAAGTTCAAAACAAAGGCAAGAAAACGCAAATTTTATTACTTGCAGACGAAGAATACGAAATTATCGAAGGCTAATCTAACACCGTACATACGAAAAAGCTCCTTTCCAATTGGAAAGGAGCTTTTTCATTACGCTTTTGATGTTTCACTCTTTTTATTCATTTGTTCTTTCTTAATTACCATACGCTCATTTCCCATAAAGAAAATGAATATGAATGCTAATCCAGCTGGTACCAATGCCCACATGAATGTTTGAACAATTGAACTAGAAAGAGCGTCAATAATCTTATCTAATATTTGCGGAGGGATTTGAGATCTTGCCGATTCTGATAAAATGGCTCTTGAATCCCCTAATTTTGTATTCATTCCCCCGCTCATCCCTTTAAATGCTTCTTCTAATTGATCTTGGAAACCTGTTCTTTGGATCATTCCGAAGATTGTAATACCTAGTGTCATTCCTAATGAACGAATGAAGTTACTCGTTGAAGTTGCAGATCCACGCTGTTCCATACCGAAGTTATGAATTGAAGCCATACTTAGTACAGAGAATGAGAAACCTACTCCAAATCCGATAATAATCATATAAACCGTTAATAATGCACGACTTGTTTCTGGCGTTAATGTACTTAATAAGAATAATCCGATTAACATAATAACAGCAGAAATAATCATAATGTTTCGGTAGCTCAGCTTAGTCGTTAAAAATCCACCTAACTGCGCTGTTACGACTGATCCTAACATCATCGGTAAAAGTAATAATCCTGAGTTTGTTGCGGTACCACCGTATACACCTTGAATAAATAACGGAATGTACACAGTTGCTGACATAAATGCAGCACCGTAACATAAAGCAATAATTGTACTCATTCCGAATAAGCGTTGCTTAAACATCTCAAATGAAATGATTGGTTCTTCTACTTTTCGTTCAATAAAAATGAATGCGATGATTAAAATAGCGAATCCACCAAATAAGCTTAAAATGAAATTAGAATCCCAATCATATTTTTGTCCGCCTAGTTCAAGCGCAAACATTAAAGAAACTACTGCACCAACTAAAGTAATTGCGCCAAACCAATCAATCTTTTGCTTTCTATGAACGCGTGATTCTTTATAAAAGAATGTAATAAAAATAAGTGCTAAAACGCCAAGTGGTAAGTTAATATAAAATACCCAGTGCCAGCTAATGTAATCGGTAATATATGCGCCAAGTAATGGCCCGAAAATACTAGATAATCCAAATACAGCTCCGAATAAACCACCCATTTTCCCGCGTTTTTCAGGTGGAAAAATATCAAAAACGATAGTAAACGCGATCGGCACTAATGCCCCGCCGCCAATACCTTGAATAGCACGATAAATACCTAACTGTGTAATATTTTCAGCAGTACCACAAAGTGCCGAACCAATCATAAAGACGATTAAACCGAAAATAAAGAATCTCTTTCTACCATACATATCTGATAGCTTACCGAAAATCGGCATGCCTGCCATTTCTGCGACCATATAGGCAGAAACGACCCATACAAAGTTTTCGAGGCCTCCTAAGTCACCAACGATTGTTCCCATCGCCGTTACAACAATGGTATTATCCATCGATGCCATTAAAATACCTAGCAATAAGCCCGCCACAACAAAGCCGAGCTTATTATTCTTCTCAACCATATCTCTTGCTCTCCCTCATACTACTTATATTTGTTTATGTTCTTTTACGACTGCATTACCTTTTTGATTAAAACTAGTATGATATTCTACAACACTAATTTCACATCCAGGACCAATTGTGACGTTGTTGCCTCTTACAACTTCAGCAATCGTATGTTCTAAATAGATATCATCTCCTTCAACAATTGAAGTTTGGAGGTTTCCAGCATGACTAGTAAAAGGAATAAATCTCGCTTTTTTACGAACGGTAATTTTTTTACCACCAATTTCTCTTACCTTACTGCCTTCATAACGAAGTGAGATTTGAATATTTTCAGCATTAAGTAATCCATCACTTTCAAGACCACCAGTTAATGATAAATCTTCTACTTCAATATCTCCCTTTACATTTAAAGCACCTTTTACATCTACGAAATCACCTGAAAACTTTCCTTCAATATTTATCATACCTCTAACTTTTGTTTTTTCAATATGAGCATCACCATGAATTTGTGTATTACCATATACTTTTACATATTCCGCATCTACATTTCCTTGTACTTCGTTATCTCCATACACGACATAGTTTTTCACTTTCACATTACCGCGTACATCACTCGTTCCGTACGTTTTAAACTCATTGCAACTCATATCATTCGTAATTGTTCCTTCACCGCGAATCTTCACTTTATTATAATCTCCGCCTGCTGAATTACCAGAACCATTTACTGTGAGACTATGTGGATGTTCCATACTGATTTCTCCCTTCCGTTAAACCTGCTTAATTTCTTTTACATTTGCATTTTTATCAACAGTAAGAACACCGGTATATTCAATCAGTTCAATCTCACAGTTTGCTCCTACTGTAACATTGTTTCCTCTTACCGTTCTTATGTGAGCATAATCAATATCGATATTGTCACCTTCTAATAGTTCAGCTTCTAACTGCAAGCCAAATACTGTTTTAAATAGCCTACTAAATGTACCTGATCTATGTCTTACTTTAATCGTTTGACCACCAATTTCTTTCGCTCGACATGTACCGTGAATATTTATATTAATTTCATCTGCGCTTAATAAACCACCGATTGTAAATTGTCCTTCTGAAGAAAAAGTATCCACTTCACAATTACCGTCAATTGTAGCTTGACCATTGACTTTAAATTCTTCACCAGTGACATTTCCACCTATCGTACCTTTTCCTGCAATTTTTAAACTGTTTGCTTTTACATTTTGCGTAATTGTTGCTTTTCCATCAATTCGCATCGTTTCAGCATGAACTGTGCCATCAACTTTACCAGATCCGCTAATTCGTGCACTGCTACTTTTCAAATCGCCAGTAACTGCACCGTAACCGTTACATTCAAATTGCTCACATTCAACATTTCCATTCACAGTTCCTTTTCCGTTTAATTGCACTTTATGAAACTCGCCACCATTCGATGAACCGTAACCATTTATAATCAAATTATCTGTACGCATACTTTCTCCTCCACTACAACAATTTAGTTTTTAATGCTTCGGTATATTTCATAATCGCTTCGCGTAAAACGATTTTGGTGCCTTTTTCAAAAATTAAATCGTCCACGTTTGAAACCAATAAACATGTAGAAATACCTAACTTTCGGACAATAATTAAGTCACAAGTTTTATGTTTAATTGCTTCATAATTTTCACGTAAAACTTGCAAGACCATTTTTCCTTCTTCTAAACTAATCTCTCCTGATTGTAGTAATTCTTCTAACATGTACACATAAAGAATATCTACAAATTGAAACTCTGCTCTTTTATTCGTTTGTTCTATGAAAAATTGTAAAACTGGTTCTGATGCAATCCCCTTGCATAAAATGTCTTCCTTTGTTAAAAGAATTTCTCTCACACTCGGCGAAAACATGTTCGCTAGTTCATCAAGTGATAAATCCTCTTTCATCGTTTGGATTTTATCGATACGCTCTAATATCTTTTCTTTCGGAAAAAATGTCTCTTGACCTGTAAACGTTGATTTTCGTACAAACCAATCTTCCGGAATTAAATTTTTTCTTTTCCACCTATATAACTGTCCGTATGAAATACCAGTTAGTTCTAATAAATCTTTTTTTGAAATTAAATCTGTACTCAACTGTATAACACTCCTTCCTGATAACAATGTAACATAACACTGTTACGCTGTAAATAGACTTTTATCACAAGTAGCGTAACAATGTGTAAAACAAACCTATTCCTACATACAAAAAAGGCTCTTACACACCTTATGAA
>NZ_JBEUTW010000630.1:0-1333 GCF_040492675.1 Bacillus sp. AP50 | reverse complement strand
GTCCAAACTACCAAATATTTGCCGAATCCCCTCTCTATGCTGTGGAAAAATTAGTGTCACCAATTCAATACCTTCTGAAATAATTGATGCATACGTGATACAAAAACTTACAAGTAATATTTTGTCCTCAATTTTTTTATAGGCCGATCAGCTTTACTGTATAGTAGCTCAAGCACTGCAAATTCAGTTGCATTAAGTCCATAAATTTTTAAATCCTTTTCATACGTTTAGTGATTGGCTGTAATTCCCTTGATAATATAACAAATAACTTTAAAGATAAGCTCTCATAATTACCAATCCTTTACAAGTTATCTTGAATTCGAGATTTATTATATTATCGTCGAAATATTATGTCAATAATTCATTTTAGCGTTATCAAGCCACTTATAATTTATTTCTCAACATAAGACATATAGAATCGTTAGAAAATAACTGTTAATATATAGATATCTCAATTACGTTATTTTTTAGAGGGCTTGTTGTCTAGCGCAAGCTCTCTTTTTTCATAGTCTAAATGGAATTCGGACACATTTTATATGGTGAGTTTTGCCCTCTTTTAGCGATAGAGACAAAAAATCTGGTTGTGATGTAAAAACTTCAAAATAACCGCAAATAATCTATAAAAATCAGACATATTAATGAATATGCATTCAAGCGAATCCGGTCTGTTTAAATTTGATTATTGAACTATTTCTCTGTGGCAAAATAAAGCAGCGCTATGGTCGGAAAAGCGATTCCGATCCACAATGCTACACTCCATCCTCCGAAAAAGGATCCAACAGCAACACCCAAAAAGAAAATAGACATGAATAATCCATTTAAGCGACTACGAACTTCTGGTTGCAAAGAGAAAATCAAACGTTGACTTAAAACTGGAAGAGGAATATCGCACTCGATGTTTCCAGCCCCGTCGACTGCAAGCAAAGCAACTTCTAGAGAAGGGAATTCAAAGAGGAGAATTGAAAGAAAACCTTGATATTGAATTATCCATCGATCTCATTTACGGTCGGTTGCTAGTAACCGGTGATAAGTTGGATGATTCCTATGTACATCACTTGGTAACAAGCGCATTCGATGGAATACGATAAACATGAATAACATTCGAAAAAAGAATTAAATGCGCCTTCCTCCTATACGAATAAAATTTCGCTTAACTTAATAAATAAAATATCTAATTATTTAAGCTGATGTATATGAGTCGGTCCCCCACATACATCAGCTTAAGAGTTGAGAATTACCCTAAATGAATGAACATGCAAAAAAATTTATTCTGAGGATTTTACGATATTTTATTTAATCGAAATGTGACATAACTCCTGTCTCTTATACACAT
>NZ_JBEUTW010000629.1:0-2711 GCF_040492675.1 Bacillus sp. AP50 | reverse complement strand
ATCATTTTTCTCAATGAATAATTGGTATATTTTAGGGTGTTTTTTACTATTTTTATGTTAAGATATTTTGGTTGATATTCATCTTATTTTAGGAGGTTGGAAAATCTGTTACATGCTTTTCATATGGATTTTAGTTTCTATACCGAAAGTATAAAAGTTTTAGGGTTATTAGGGAATTCTACTCGCTTATCAATTGTTTGTAAATTGACTACATATGGATCGTTGTCAGTTTCTGATTTAAGTAAGCAAACAAAAATTACAGAAGATTTGATTGTACAACATTTGCGTAAATTAGCCTCTGGAAATATTGTAATTAGTGAACGTATAGGGAAAAGGCTTTATTTTAAAATAAAAGATAATAAAACAATTGAGATTATTAAGGTATTAGGATTACTAAGTTAATTTTCATTACTTTCAATATAAATGATTTTGCTATAACTCAATTGTGCAAAATCACATTTAGCCTGCCTACGGAAATAGGGAGGTTTTTAATATACAAAAAGGCGCCCATATAAGGGTGCCTTTTCCAATAGTTTTTTAGCAGAAGCAACTGCATCCGATAATGATTAATAAAATAAACAATACAACTAATAAAGCGAATCCTCCAGCGAAACCGCAGCCTTCGCCGCAACTACCACCATATCCCATAACAATAGTGCCTCCTTTAGATTA
Organism: Bacillus sp. AP50; assembly: GCF_040492675.1. Classification (NCBI taxonomy): domain Bacteria; kingdom Bacillati; phylum Bacillota; class Bacilli; order Caryophanales; family Bacillaceae; genus Bacillus; species Bacillus sp. AP50. The sequence goes on along the minus strand of NZ_JBEUTW010000629.1, from coordinate 2,039 downwards.
GAGGGTAAAACTAGGGTTCATTCCATGGATTTTAATGGGTTCACTTTACCTTATGTTTTTAAGAATTAATTGAGCAGGTCCTTTTGAAAATAGAAAAAAGACGCCATAAGGCGCCTTCCTTTTAGGTAGATAAGACTTTAGTTTTCCAATCTAAAGAAATTTTGTATCAGCTCTTTGAGAGTATATCATGATATTCGCTTGATTTATTATGCATTATTACATATCATTGTAAATCCCTCTATTTTCCATTTGATAAAATGAAATCCCAATATTGTTAATAATTAAATAAATATTTCTACAAATTGAAAATATTTACAAAAGATATAAAAGTGATACATTTAAGGTGCAAGTTATAAAAAATATTTAAGGGGGATTTATTATGTTTAAGAAATTAGTAGTAGGAACATTAACAACTGGTATCGCATTAACTGGAGGGATCGGAGCAGCATCAGCAAGTACAGAAGGTGTAGATAATACTAAAAATTCAGCACCAATTATCCAACGTACCCAAATACTTAAAGATGATTTCAGTCTGATAAATGGTGAAAGAGAAGTATCGTTCGAGCATGTAAAAAAAGCAGATATGAGAGTTCATATGACAAACAATACTAAAGGTACACTTGATTGGTCTTTAAAAGACTCAAAAGGTAATGTTATTGGTTCTGGATCGTTAGCAGCAGGAAAGGGTTTTACAAATACGTACAATACTCTTCCAAAAGGTAAATATAAGCTTAAAGTTACTCACAGAAATGGTGGTTCTGGATCATTCTATGCAGCTGCTCGTACTTTAGACTAATATACATAGAATCATCTTAAGTATATTAAAGAAGAACAATCGGGGAGTTTGAGGATTAAGGAGTTTTGTTATAATATCATCGTTTGTAAATACAAAGTCACAAAAGGCCTACCTAGGGAAATAGGTAGGTCTTTTAATACATAAAAACACACCATAAGGTGCCTTTTAAGCTGTAACAAATTTAAATACATAGTACATAAAAAATAACAAAGATAGACTTGCTAATCTGCCAGCAATCGATTCTTTCATAAATTTCATAAGTATCACTTTGACAATCAATGCTAAGAATAATGGTATAAACAGTACCATAGCAAGTTTAATAGCTAAGTCGTTTATAGTTGGATTAAACGCTTCAAAATTAATGATGATATTCACTTGCCTCTCTATTATCTGTTTATATTTATAATTAGATTTTTATTGTTTTGTCTACTAAAAAAGCCGTTAATTTGAGAACTATTTATTTTTGGATTATAAGAGTGCTCTCACATTTACGACAAGTAATCTTCTCTTCCTCAAAAATGAATAGATTTTCAGCATCACATTCTGGGCATACAACTGCAAGTGGTGTTTTTATATTTTTATAGCATAGGAAAGAAAAGAATGCCATGATTAGAGCAGGTATAATAAGCATCATAATTAAGAATAGGCCCGCAAAAACGCCTGTAATTATGGAAAGTGGTTTCATTAGTTTTCTACCTACGGAGTTTACTTGATTATCCTTTTTACGAAAAGCAGTAACAAGGTAAGTTTGGGTTTCTTTTACTGGCTCAAATGCATTTACCGTATTGTAATCTTGTTCATCCATAGTGGGATAGGAAGTGTTTGGTCCTTGATATCCTCGTTGTATATAATAATTGTTTGACTCAGCTATTCGTGGTGTATACGAGATTCCAGTTCCAGGTACATAAGTTGTTGTTCTTGATTCAGGTGAAATAGAGTTCCCTCCCATACCTGTGTATGTAAAGTTAATTTTCACACCCGGGGAAAACTGGATAATTCTACGAAATTTATAACCCATAATATTGTATCCTCTCTATCTAATTAATAGAATTCTTTACTAATTATAACAAATTTTCAGTGTTAATATTAATGTATTATTTTATAATACAATAGTGATATTTAAATTTGCTAATTTAAGGCGTTTTATGAGTTCTCTTTTACTTGGACATTTGGTGCTAAGAAGGTATTGTATTGCTAAAAATACAACAATTATCGAGTAAGCTTATTATACCATCAATAAATG
>NZ_JBEUTW010000628.1:0-2432 GCF_040492675.1 Bacillus sp. AP50 | reverse complement strand
GGTTTGTATACTGACTGTTAGGCGAAAGTGAGAAGTGATTATTTTGAATCTTAGTAATTTAGTAAAAAAAGACATCTATATTCTCGTTTTAATGATACTTACAGTACCCTTAGTAGGTGAAATAAAGTCATTTCCTTTAAATGAAACATTTAGAATGAGCTTTGGCGCACCAACATTTTTCTTTTTTTTGTTATTGTTTCGACGAATTCCAGCATTTTTACCGGGTTTTTTAACAGCGATAGTCGTTGTAGTATTTCGTATCTCAATGGATGTCATTATAAAGGAAAATATGGATTGGCTAGCCGCTTTTCATACTCACTATCCTAGTTTTTTCTTTTATTTTACTTATTCGTATCTCTTTCATTTAGCAAAAATCAAACGTTTTTATCATCAACCACTAATGATTGGTTTTATTGGTTGCATGATTGAAATACTGTCAGACTGTGTGGAATTAATGATTCAATATTTCGTATTAAAAACATCGATCACATCCGAGGCAATAAATGAGATTATTGTTATCGCATGTTCCCATAGTTTTATAGTTCTAAGCTTTTTCAATATGATGAAATTGTATGAAGCGCAATCAAGGGAGAGACATATAAAGAAGCAAAATGAACACATGCTCATGCTTATCTCTAATTTATATGAAGATGCTGTTCATTTAAAGAAAACATTACAAGATGCTGAGAATATAACAAAAAAATCCTATGATTTATATAAAACCTTAGACTCTTTTGAGCACAAACAGATGGATTTTCAGTTTGGGGATTTAAGGCAACAGGCATTACAAATTGCTGGTGAGGTCCATGACGTTAAAAAGGATAACCAACGTATTTTTGCGGGGCTTTCAAAACTAATTTCTGATGAAAGTTTTACAGATTATATGTCTGTACATGAACTAGTAAATATCATTATACGGGCAAATACGAAATATGCACGCTTGCTAGAGAAAGATATCCAATTTGTGTATAAAATTGATGGTGTGCATCCTCATTATCATATTTACACAATCTTATCTATTATAAATAATATCGTTACAAACGCTGTAGAAGCTATCCAAGGTATGGGAACCATCACAATTGACATTAATAAAGACCACCATTTTGTTGAATTTCAAATAGGCGATAATGGTCCTGGTATTTCTTCAAAATATAAAGATTCAATTTTTGAGCCTGGGTTTACTTCTAAATATGATGATTTAGGCAACCCATCGACAGGTATCGGATTATCGTATGTTAAAGAAATGGTCGAACAACTTGAAGGTGATGTTACGCTTGAGGACAGAACCGAAGGAAAAGGATCAATTTTTATAATTAGATTAGGGATTGATCATATAATTTCGAAAGGGTGATTCTATGTATTTTTATATAGTAGATGATGAAAAAGCGGTTCGCTCAATGTTGGCTCAAATTATCGAGGATGAAGATCTTGGGGAGGTTATAGGAGAAGCTGAGGATGGTTTATCTTTAGAGCAACAAATGCTAATCCTTAAAAATATAGACATTTTATTTATCGATTTGTTAATGCCGATTCAAGATGGAATAAAAACAATCCGTCAAATAAAACCTTCGTTTAAAGGGAAAATCATCATGGTCTCTCAAGTAGAATCAAAAGAATTAATTGCTGAAGCTTATTCGCTTGGTGTTGAATACTATATTATTAAGCCAATTAACCGGATTGAAGTATTAACAGTTGTTCGGAAAGTCATTGAACGAATTCGTTTGGAAAAATCGATAAAAAACATTCAAGAATCGCTTAATATGGTACTAAAATTGGATAGTAATTCAAGTGCGCAAGAAAAATACCGTAATGAAAAACATTTAAATACTTTTAATCATTTTCAAAATTCCATTCATTTTCTTTTGTCTGAATTAGGAATAGCCAGTGAAAGTGGAAGTAAAGATTTAATGGATATGCTAGATTATTTATATAAATATGAACAAGATAACACGTTGGACCAAGGCTTTCCCTCACTAAAAGAGATTTTTATGAATTTGGCTCAAAAAAAACTTGGGGATTCAGCTGAAGATGCCGAATTAAAAAGGTTCATAGAAGCTTCCAAACAACGGATTCGGAGAGCAATTTATCAATCATTAAACCATTTAGCATCCCTTGGACTTACTGATTTTTTAAACCCGAAGTTCGAAAATTATGCTTCTAGATTTTTTGATTTTACTACCGTAAGGAGAAAGATGACAGAATTGAATAATGAACCAACATTACCTGCTCGTATTGATACGAAAAAATTTATTCAAGTTCTTTATTTTGAAGCAAAACGAATACACTTGGAGTTAAGATGATAAACTCTTGTTAAGTATTATTTTCAATTGATAGATTGATAATAGTTTTTCTTTTTATTCTCCTTTATTTCATATTAGTTTTAAAATCAGAAAATTACGTATAGATTTGGTAGAAGTGCATGAACTTAGAAC
>NZ_JBEUTW010000627.1:0-1777 GCF_040492675.1 Bacillus sp. AP50 | reverse complement strand
GATATAACACCATGTAATAAGAAGAGAAAAGAATGCAAGATTTAAATTCTGCATTCTTTTCTCTAGATTATTAATAGCGGCGGATATTGAAACAACAGTGGACATATAAAACAACAGCTACTTGAGTATCATAAGAAAGTTATGATTTACAATTAAGGATTAATCATTAACTTTTTTAGTTCCATTAATTTAGATCTTAACTTTTCATCATGTGCATATAAATAAAGACCTTTTATGCCTCGTTTTAGCAAGATATTAAGCGCATTTAAAATGATGTCTTCTTTTATTTTTGTAGCATTAGAGTGATTTCCTAATCCTTTAAATGCTTCGGTGTCTTTATACCTATCACTTAATAATAATAGTTTATTATTTTTTTCATCATAAGAGATAGATGGGCCCAATATTACACCCACATAGTTTAAGTCAAAACCTTGTACTGTATAAATTGAACCTACCTCATCAACTGAACTTCCATGTGGAGAAGTTTTCTCTCGTTGTGCCCATGTTGTAGAAGAATCGGTAAGGTTCCATGGTAGATCTAGGCCACCGGTTGTAACATGATACTCTCCACCATCTTTTTTATGTTCAAAATCAAATGTGGAAACAACTCTAGAAAGTCCCCATTTCGTATTTTGTTGTTGTATTTTTTTATGCATATCAGAAGCATGTTCAAAGATGTCAAAATCATAAGTTTTAGGGACATTAGGCATAGGCGTAATTTTCTTTTGAACTAAATTATCTAACCATGAAACCAATTCATTGCCAGCATGCATTCGCATTTGAGTAGAAAGTTTATATCTTTTAGGCTTATATTTTGAAAGGACAGTGTTTAATGTTTTAGCATCCCAATATGCCTTATTTCGGGTTACTTGCTTAGAATCAAATATAATAATAGTCACCTTAGCTCTTTTAATAATATCTTCTAGATGATTATGGCCGTGATATGAATTATAAGAATCGGAGCTTGAAAGTAGTAGATGGGCTTCATCTACAAATACAATATCAGCTGGTATAGTCTCTGTATCTAATGGTATTTGATTAATAAAAGAAGTAGGTTTTAATATTTTATTCTTCTGCATAATTTTCACATTAGAAGCTATGCTATGAAACGTTTTTAACGCTTCATTATGGTTAATCAAAATATAACTGGAAGTATCATATAAATGTGAGTTTTTGTCTTTAGACATCTCTAACGTTTTATAGTAAAGAGAACTTAAAACAACACTTTTACCAACCCCAGCACTACCTTCAATGAAAATCACTTTATGCTCTGTTTTGTTTTGAGTATTCATTTTAAAGAATTGTTCTTCTAATTCATATACAACATCTTGGTATAATTCAAACTGTTCAGATGTAAGTTGTTTAAACGGAGATAGTTTGAAAATATCATTATTCTCAATTAAAAATAGATCCTTATTAACAATCTGTTCAGTATCTTTCAAGGTTTTCCAGATTGCTTCAAAAACTTCATCATTATAAAAGCTTTTTTCATAGTAGTTATGCACAACTGAAGATACAGTTTGACTCACATTTCTTAACGTGTAACGTTCATCGCCTAAGAAATAATTAATTAACTTTGTTTCCAAGTTATACGTAGCAGATTGATTAAATTTTTCATGTTTAATCAGTGTTACGTGTTTAAAATCATGTCTGTTTTTAGCATTAGAAGTATTATTCCTATTTAGTCTATGGTTGTGTAATCTATTAAAAGCATTTACTGTTTCGCCAATATAAGCTTCTTTCTCCTTATGTAGGATGTATATAATAGGGTAGTCAT
>NZ_JBEUTW010000626.1:0-2196 GCF_040492675.1 Bacillus sp. AP50 | reverse complement strand
GATTTCATGTAAACTTATTAATAAGGTTTTTATTTAACTAAATGAAATAAAAGGAGCTGTCAATGTTGTCTCAAAATCGAGAGCAATTAATGGAAGAACTATCGACAAATGTGTTTGCTATGTTTCGCACGTTGCGTAATGATATCGGAAAAATATTCGGTGGTTACATACCGTGGAATGAATTCATCGTCCTAAGAATATTAAATCGTACGAATAAAGAAATGTCATATTACAGCTGTTACAGAAAAATTAATTAATAAAGGTTTTGTAACTCGTTCACGTTCTACATCAGATCGCCGAGTTGTGTATTTAGAGATTACAGAACAAGGGAAAGATTTAGTTGCGAAAATGGAAGATGCGAAAAAACAATATTTACAAGAAAGATTCTCTGCACTTTCAGAAGATGAAATGAATGTAATGATTTCAATTTCCAAAAAACTTATTTAAGTGATTATAAACAAGAAAACGCTTACGTGATAAAATAGAAGATCTTCCTTATAGATGGGAGATCTTCTTTCGTGTGTAATAGATGTTAATAAATAAAATGTGTATGAAAAAAGATAGAGCGCCATACTACTAATACAAGGAAGGAGGGAGAAATATGACGAATCGTAACGGTAGTAAAGGGAGCGGTAATCAAGGATCACCAAAGTCCGGCCAGTTTAATCAGGAATTTAGCACTGAATTTGAAACTGGTAATGATAATAAAGGGAAAGAATATCGTTCTAAAAAAGGGAGTAAATCAAAAAAGGAGTGAATTAATTCACTCCTTTTTTGATTTACGATGCTGCCGATTGATCCGTATTATATTTTTCTTCTGATTTTGCGACAATCATTGCGCAAATTGCATCGCCAGAAATGTTTACAGCTGTTCTAGACATATCTAGAATACGGTCAATACCGATAATTAAAGCGATACCTTCTACTGGTAGATTTACTTGATTTAAAACCATTGTAAGCATTACAAGTCCAACACCAGGTACACCAGCAGTACCGATACTAGCTAGTACAGCAGTTAATACGACCATAGCTAATTGCGGTAATGTAAGTTCAACTCCGTATACTTGAGCGATAAATACAGTGGCTACTCCTTGCATAATGGCAGTACCATCCATATTAATAGTTGCCCCTAGTGGTTGTACAAATGAGCTTATCGCTTTTGGAACGCCAAGCTTATCTTGTGCTGTTTTCATTGCAAATGGAAGCGATGCATTAGAGCTAGATGTACTAAATCCAATTGCCATTACTGGCCCGAAATGTTTAAAGAAACGAACAATACTTTCTTTTGCTAATATCTTTAATAAGCCACCATATACAAAGACCCCGTGAATAATGAGTACTAACATAACGACAATCATATACTTGAACATCGCAGCGACGCCTGGAAGCCCCATTTTACCAACGGATGAAGCGAGCAAACCGAATGTTCCAATTGGGGCTAATTTCATAACGAGATTAACAAGATACATCATTAATTCGTTGCCCTGTTCAAGTAATGAATGGATACCTTGAACTCGTTTTCCTAAAATAGCTATACCGAGTCCAATCAATACGGCAAAGGCAATGATTTGTAACATGTTTCCGTCAGCCATCGCTTTTGCTGGGTTATCTGGTACGATATTTAGCAATGTGTCAACGAAAGATGTTTCAGTTTTTGCACCTTCATACTTAAGACCTTCTGTTTTAAAATTACCGCCAGCTCCTGGTTTTATAATAAGTGCAAATGTAACCGCTATAGAGATGGCAACCGCAGTTGTTACGAGAAAGAATGAAATTGATTTTAAACCGATTCTTCCAAGTTGTTTCGGATCTCCAAGGCCGGCAGCACCAAGTACGATAGAAATGAACACAACAGGAACAACTAGCATTTTAATAAGTCGAATAAACAATTGACCAATTGGGTTGAACACATATTGATTTAGTGGCTCAAAGATAGATGGAGCAGCTAAATTTAGAGTGAGTCCAACAACTAGACCTAGAAATAATGCGATTAAGATTGCTTTTGTTTGTTTCAATAAAATCCCCCCTTTTGTTTTTGTGAAATTTCTTTCTAAAGTAATTATACCGAAAAAATCCCTAATTTAACAATATTTTCTGAATTTTTTGGTTTTTAGGTGTAGATAGACTGATTTTGTGTTTGGAAAATAAAATAGACCATCACATAGGATGGTCTAGGGAAGGGGACAATTTATGTCA
>NZ_JBEUTW010000625.1:0-1645 GCF_040492675.1 Bacillus sp. AP50 | reverse complement strand
GTTTATATCCTTGTAATAATTTTCAAAGTTTATAAATCTTAATTTTAACTTTTAAAATTTATACTATAAAAATTTAATCGTAGAGGTGAAGCATGCCAGTAAATTCATTTGAAAATTACTCTATGTCTTGGAAACCTAATAAGGAACTATTAAAGCGTCCATTTTATTCCTCTATTGCAGCACTACTTGAACATGATATTGTAAATGGTTTTTTAGCTCCAGGAACAAAATTGCCTCCACAACGAGAATTAGCAGATTTTTTAGATTTAAACTTTACAACAATTACCCGAGCTTACAAACTATGTGAAGTTAAAGGCCTAATTTATGCAATCACAGGGAGTGGAACTTTTGTAGCTCCTAATGCAACTCGTTCCATTACTATTTCTACAGAGGAAATCAGAAACTGCATTGATCTTGGATTAGTAGCATCATTTGAGCAAACTAATAGTATTGTCGCAGAGACTATTCAAAAGGTAGTAGATAAAAAGTATTTAGAGCAACTATTAAATTACAATGATCCAACTGGTCTTCCGCATCAAAAAACGGCAGGTCTCAATTGGATGAAGTCTTTTGGCATTAATGTGGATCAAGACCATATAGCAATAGTTTCGGGGTCACAAAATGCTTTAGCGATTACATTGACAGCGTTGTTTAAACCTGGAAACCGAATTGCAACTGATGTATACACCTATTCAAATTTTATCGAATTGGCAAAAATGCTACATATTCAATTAGTACCCATTCAAGGGGATGAATTTGGAATGCTCCCAAGTGAACTCGATAAGCAATGTAGTCAATTAGATATTCATGGTATTTTTTTAATGCCTTCTTGCTCTAATCCTACTACGATTATGATTGCAAATTTTCGAAAGAAAGAGTTAGCAGCAATCATTCGAAAGCATCAAATAATTTTGATTGAGGATGATATTCATGCATTTTTGACAGCAGGGGTTATTTCTGATTATGAGCAACCAATGTTTAATTTACTTCCAGAACAAAGTGTTTATATTAGTGGAACTTCTAAGTGCATTTGTTCAGGATTAAGGGTTGCTTATATGGTATTCGGAGATGCCTTACGTAAGGATATTTTAAAGGCTATATTTAATGTCAATGTTAAAACCTCTTCCTTAGACGTAGAGGTGATAACAGAGCTAGTGTTATCAGGAAAAGCTCATGAAATTGTTAAGCAGAAGAAATTTTTAGCGGAGTCTGCAAACGAAATTTATTCAGGATATTTTTCTTCCAACAATCCTGTCGGGCATCCTTTTAGCTTTTACCGTTGGCTACCTATTCAAAATCATTATGATGCATTTCAATTAGAAACAGATTTGGAGAGGCACGGCATTCGGGTTTTTCATTCCGAGCGCTTTATTACCGCACAAACCATGCCTAATCAGTATTTACGAGTTGCTCTATCCTCTACAAACTCATTAGAAGAGTTGAAAATAGGGCTAGAAATTCTAAAACAATATCTCGGCTAGTTTAAAAAGAATACAGCAGACATTTACTTGAAATAAAGGAAAATGCTATTTAACAGTGAAGTCGTAGTAAAACTCTTCTATAGGCAAGAAGAGTTTTTTAGTGAGTCTACAGTATTCTGGGAGGAATTAATTTGTTTATTATTAATATATAAATTATTATATAT
>NZ_JBEUTW010000624.1:0-2886 GCF_040492675.1 Bacillus sp. AP50 | reverse complement strand
GTTAATGGATGTGGAGTCTCGCCACATAATAAAAAGGTAGAAATATATTTAATATATTCCTACCTTTGATTTTATTGAGTTTAGCATCTATGATCTAAATATCACAGAAGGTAGTTTTCTTTTATACTTCTATATCTTTCCCTTCTGCTACCACTGTATCTCGCCACAACACAAGTAGTTTTCTAAATTCAGAGGTCTCAATTTTACATTGGTTATTTGGAGCACTCATAAATAAGTTAATAGCACTGGTGTAATTAGGTTCAATGTAGACTGCTGCTACGTTCCCTTCTATTTCATATTGCGGAACTTTTTGGTCTACTACATTATCTAAAATTTGTATATACTCATCTGCTTCATCATCTAAAATATCTTCCAAGAAATGAGAAATTATAGAAATTTCTTTTGGCAAACGTATTCTTAATCCGCCAAGTCCATCACGATAAAATTCGTATGTATATTTCATTTTTTACCTCCTAGTATAAACAGGATATGCTGTTATTATCTCATTATTTTGTATAATCATTTCTACTTTAAATCCGTGGGATGTTTGTCCTACATATCTAACTGTATCGACTTGAATCTTATTATCGTATGCTTCTTTGATAGAATCAAGTACCTGTACTCTATCCCAATCCTTAGGGAAAAATGAAGAAAGCGCGTTTTTTGTTTCACCGTCTACTTTTACTTTTGCTCTATATACTCCCGCAGAATTTGGTGCATGGGTAATTCTAACTATTTCTCCTCCACCCATCATACTTTCATGGTGATATCCAACAGCTTTTAGTCCCCACCATTTTTGTTTTAGTTCCCCATGAAAAAGGTGCTCCATAAGTGATGAATCAAAACTATACGGAACATTGCCACCATTAGTTCTGCTACTATTAATTCTTCCACTACTAGCAAATTGATAGGTAGAGAGTTTTTCTTCAGCTTGTTTAAAGTCTGGTGTGTCAAATCTAGATCGCAAACCATCTCCACCAGCAAAAGCAAATCGATCTTTTAATGGTAAGTGGCTTGAAATATAAGGTGTATCACCTGAAAATTTCGTTAACTTTACAGAGTCTCCAAGGGAAGTTACTTTTCCAATTTGGCCTGCTCCTTTATCTCCAAGCCATCCTAAACCAAACTCCATAAAAATATTTGTTCCCCATTGTGTACGACTTTCAGCATCGCCATGCCAAAATTCATTCATAAAAGTGTCTGAAAAAGTATTTATCATGGTATATGCGGTTTCTATAGGATGACCTGCAGCATACTTTAGGTTCTCCTTTGTTACTGTATCGTCTAACGAATTGTATGTCTCTACTAAACCACCAATAAATTCTCCAGATCCATTCCAAACCCCTTTTATAAACTTTTCTAGTATATTCTTTTCCGAAGAACTACCTAATAGTATACCAGATTCAATTAGATTATTTGTTTTTATACTATTATCTAATCGAATATTATTATCTAGATATTCATGAATAGAATCTGCCCATTCCATATTTATTCTTTGTGTACTAAATGTACCACTTGCAGGGCTAAAGCCTTTTCCACTTTGAACTTCAGCTAGGCCTGCAGCGATACTAGCCGCTAATTGAATCGCGGTAGCATAGTTATTACTAGATGTTTGATTAAATTCATATAGATGTTCTAACTTTTCCTGGATTTTACGGCGCATCTCAATAAATAGGTTAACCATTGCATCCATATCCGGTAGTGGCATAATTTGTTTTGTAACTTCAATACTTGCTATCATTCGGTCAATCTCTCGGATTTGTTCTAATAGTTCTTGTTCAACTACATCTGTTGAGGCGACTCTTGATTGAAACTCAGCAGGAAAAGATTCATTCTGATGGAGTAATTCTTCACATAGGTAAATAATCCCCTGTGCTAAAGGAAGAAACGTTTCTGCAAAATACATTTTCGCACTATCATAAGTCTGACCCTGTAGGACAGAATCATTCACAAAACTGTCGATAGATTGGATTACTTGCTCCATACTTTGTATAGTAGCAGTACAAAAAGCATACATAGTGTTTGTTTGGGATTGTACCTCTCCAAGATACATATTTAAACTCATAAATTGGCCTCCCTAGCAAGTTTTTGTTTTTGATGAGTGAGGTCATTTTCTAGATTGTATAATTTTTGTTTCTCTTGAATTAATGTTTCCTTTTGTTCTTCTAATTTATAAGAAAGGCTTCTTTCAATTTGTTGAGTTTCTAATTGTATATTGGTAAAAAAGCGAAAGAGTTCTTTATCACCATGCCATGTTTCTAAAATACGATGAAAAAAGCGATGGCTGCGTATTTTTAATTCTTGAAAGTCTGCTTCTGCTTGTTCTTGTGTTTGTATTGCGTGTTGATTTTGGTATTGTTCCTCGGATAGATTCATTAGATTTTGACTCAAGACCTTCATTTTTTGTTCTATTTCTTGATTCATTTTTTCCGCCTACCTTTTTGCTTATATATAAGTTAACAGAAGGGATAAAGAAAAAATTCTTAAAAAAGCTAAAAATTCTTCTGTAATTCGTTGTCCATTCGTTCAAACTCTGTTGCTACAGACTGTATATTGTCAATGGATTGCTGAAAGGCAGCAAGAAATTGTCTAGTTAATTCTAAGGCTTGTTGGTTTGCTTCCTGTGCTTTGTAATTAACGGTTAAAGTTGTACGTGTTGCGTGCGTTATTGATTTACCTGTTGCATTTTGAATTGCGTCAGAAGCTGATCTCATTTGAGTAGCAATTTGTTCAGCTTTTTGAACATTACTTTGAAAGATTGCCATTATAATATAACTCCTTACTTCAATATGTTTTTTAATAGTAAAAAGAAAGGGCTATGTATTTTATTATGTTTAATATTAAATTAGCAGTATTTTCATATGTTATAAAACATAGCCTTATATT
>NZ_JBEUTW010000623.1:0-2483 GCF_040492675.1 Bacillus sp. AP50 | reverse complement strand
TGATTACACTTTTCAATAAACGTCTGTTCCATTTCCACACCTCAAACTTATTTGAATAAACATAAAACTGCCCTCACTTTTTTATTATGGTTTCAATATATAGACAAAATACAAGTTTCATTTGTTCCATTGTTTATCTTTTTTCAGGCAGAATAATACTACTAAAAAACAAGTAAAGCATACAATGATAAAAATCCACTCACAATAATCTATTTTTTGAATTTAACGTAACACTCTACTTGTCCATTTCAATTTGCTATTCCCTTCTATTTACCATTAACAATGTCAACTTTTCTAGAATGACAGCAAAAAAGCATTCTCGATTAGAAAGAATGCTTTTTTGAAATTTAATTGTTCTATATTTCCCCCAATTTATATCTTTGAGTTAAGCAAACATGTAATAAATTTAGTGAAAAATTCACCTTATAATTAAGTATTATTTCTGAAATACATGTTTTATTTTTTCACCTGGAACGTTACTTCCTCCTCTTCCTTTTACATCTTCAATCATCATTGTAACAATCATGTCTGGCGCATTTGCATCGAAAGCTGCGAACCATCCCAGTTCTTTTCCGTCTGCTTCTTTCGACTCTTTCAGTTCTGCTGTACCAGTTTTACCAGCAAGCGTCACACCATCAACCTGTGCAATTCTCCCTGCGCCATCAGGGTCATTAATGACTTTGATTAATGCACTCTTTAATATCTCTTGATTCTTTTTAGAAACCACATTTTCTTTCCAATTCCCCGCTACTTTTGCTTCTTTTAAAAGATGTGGCGACGGAATATTCCCTTCATTTACAATCGGTGCATATGTTAATGCTAAATGAAGTGGTGTCATTAATACTTGTCCTTGTCCATAGCCCGTGTCTGCAAGTTGAATATCGTTTTTTATCCCATCTTTTGCAATGATTGAAATAGGAAGTTCGTATTCGATTGGTAATTTTTCATGAAATCCGTACTTTTTAAATTCATTTACATACTGATCTTTTCCCATTTTCAAAGCTTGTTGAGCAAAATAAATATTATCAGAGTACTTCATTGCCTTATCAAAATCAATTGGACTTGCATCCTTTACACGCGTTACATAGTAATTTCCCCAAGACGAATCTTTTGTCCACTTCAATCCTTGAATTTTAAATTCTTCCTTCGGATTTATTGTGTTTGTTTCCAAACCAATTGCACCTGTGATCGTTTTAAATACGGAACCTGGTACAAATGCTTGTGTAAAGCGATTCGTCATTGGTAGTTTCGAGTCGTTACTCCATGCTTCTCGTTGGGCTTTCGATGCTCCTCTAACTATTATATTTGGATTATAAGCAGGGCTACTTACAAGTGCGATTGTTTCACCCGTTTTAGGATTGACCGCTGCACTAGACCCTGCTTCAGTTTTCATCTCATTAAAGATTTTTTCTTGAATTGCAGCATCAATTGTTAACGTAACATTTTCTCCTTCTTTTGCTTCTTTTTTTGCTACGTTTTTAATCTCTTTCCCCTTCTCATCTTCTATAAATACGCGTCCACCCTTTTCGCCACGCAATTTATTTTCTAACACTTTCTCTAAACCGGTCTTACCTACTAAATCATCTGCTTGATAACCTTGTTTTTGAAGTGATTTTAACTCCTCCGCATTCACCTTTCCTATATATCCAGTTAAGTGTGCCGCTGCTTCACCTAATGGATACGTACGAATATTTACTGGGTGAGATGAAACTCCTTCTAATTCAATATAATCATTCTGTCTGGTTCCCTCTTTTAAAATACCAATTGGTACAAAGGAGTCTGGTTTTATCCATTTTGCTGTGAGCTTTTGTTCGACCTCTTCTATAGACATATCAAGTAATTGTGCTACTATTTCTTTCGTTTGCGCTGCTGTTTCGCCTAGTTTCTCTGGAATAATTCCAACCTCAGTCGCTTTACCATTCGTTGCAAGCCCTTTTCCATTTCGATCATATATTTCTCCGCGTTTTCCTTGCTCTATTTGCATACGTACTTTGTAATCTTTTTTCATTCCTGGAAAAATGAAGTCTGGCGTCCAATCTATTTTCCAAGACTCTTTATCTTTCACAAGTTTTGCTTCATGGATGAATGAAACTGATCCTACATCGGTATCCATCTTAACTTCAAAAAGAAAAAGCTCTTTATCTTTCGTATTCTCTCCTTTCATTTTAACTTTTAAATTCTTAGCTCCAATCCCCTCGTAGATTTTTTGATATTTTTCTGTGAATTCTTTTTTAGAAATTGATTTTTTTGCATGATCTGATAAATGATCATACATATTTGTAAATTTTCTATCATTCCATAAATTGATATATTCTTCAAATGCTTGTTTTGGCGGTTCGTTTTTATTACATCCTACCAACATAACCGCGAAACAAACGAAAAGCAGCATCCATAATTTTTTCAATTCAATCTTCTCCCTTAGTTAAAAATGATGATTCCTTTCTTAATTTATTTAATAAAAAATGTTTTAACGCTTAATAGAC
>NZ_JBEUTW010000622.1:0-4366 GCF_040492675.1 Bacillus sp. AP50 | reverse complement strand
GATTAGTACCTGTCATATTAAAGTTCAATTTAACTATAATAAGTAACAGTATTCTAAAATCAAGGGGTGAAATATGGAGAATTTACCCATTCTTAAATTAGGTTCCACAGGCTACTACGTAACCGTACTCCAATTAAATTTAATTGGTTTGGGAGTAAACTACGAGAAACTTCCTATTACCGGCTTTTTTGATGAAAAAACACATAAATGCACAAAAATTTTCCAAGAGAAAACTAAATTAAATCCTAATGGGATAGTAGAAGTTAACACATGGAAATCATTATTTAAGAACGTAATATTAATACAAAAGAAGCTACAATCTATAGGGTTTTATTTTGGACAACTTGATGGATTATTCGGTTTATCAACTACCCAAGCCACACAAGAATACCAAAAAGAGCAAAATTTATACCCTTCTGGTGATATTACACCGAGAACACGCCACAAATTATTTAATCCCAATTCTCAATCTGAATTTTATACTAGCTCTAATCATTTACAATCCTTACATCCATATGTAGAGATATTGGCTAAAGAATTTCTTCAATTAACAAAAACTAATGGCTTAGATGTTCGAATATATTCAGTGTTTAGGAGTTGGAGTGAACAAGATAGGTTATTTTCTTTAGGTAGATGGAAACCGGGTAAAAAGGTTACAAACGCTCGAGGCGGAGAATCATATCACAATTGGGGATTAGCTTTTGATGCTGCACCTTACGAAAATAACTCTATACCCTGGGGTGACATCAAGAAATTCAAGCAAATGGGGTATATAGGAGAGAAACTTGGTTTAACTTGGGGTGGACGCTTTACTACCATAGTTGATTATCCGCATTTCGAATATTCTTTTGGATTAAGTTCTTGGGATCTCCTTAACGGTATTACCCCTCCAATTTTGAATATATAGCTTTTCATGTAACTTAAATCACATCAAGAGTTTTTCTATTCATAAAGAGAAAAACATCTTCCAGATGAGATGCATGTACAGGATTAGGCAGGCCTGATGGAAGCAAGTTAATAAAAGATCTTTAAAATCTCAATGGTTAAAATTAGATGGCCTTATAGGTTAATAGAACATGAAAATGTAACTGTATTAAAAATAACACTAATCTATTTATGAATTTTATCAAATAGATTAGTGTTATTTCCATTTTTTACTTTTCTAAAACAATTTCTGCTATTTCATTAGCATATTTTTTAGAATCAAATCCATCATAGTTACTTAGGACTACAACAGACAAATATTCTTGTGGAAACCGCATGAAGTGTGAACGATAACCCGCCCAACTTCCTGAATGTTCTAAGTACCGACAGTTAAAACCTTCAGCAAGTCTTAGTCCAAAAGCATAATCTTCGTTTTCAATAATCGTCTCTCCAGCTGAAGAAAATTTCGGACCTATTTCGCTCATTCTTTTAACAAGTTCTTTTCCACCAACGGTGCCTGTAGTTAAATTTCCCCCCCATCTTACAAGATCTTCAACATTTGTATGAACTGCTCCATCCCCTGTATGTTCCCAAGGGCTTTCATAGACCATATATGCTCCTTGTTCATTCTTTGAATACCCTCTAGCAATTGATATAGTAGTTGGGTAGCAATCCACAATTGTTGTGTCTTTCATATTTAAAGGATCAAAAATACGTTCCTTTGCAAACTGACGTAAAGACTTCCCGCTTACCTTCTCTACCACTAGTGACAATAAAAAATATCCTGTATTGCTATACTCAAATTTTGTGCCAACAGGGAACCTTGCAATTTGATGACCCTTAAGGTGTTTTAACGATTCTTCCACAGTTAATATATCAGTAAATTTAATATTTTCTGCTTGAGCCAATTCCATATAATCAACTAGTCCACCAGTATGATGAATTAGATGTTTCAATGTTACAGGTTCAGCATATGTTCCTATAAAAGGGACGAACCTTACAATTGAATCATCTAAACTCAATCTTCCCTCTTGTTCTAAGAGTAATATAGAAAATGCAGTGAATTGTTTAGAGACTGAGGCAATATTAAAAATATTTTTTGTGGTTATAGGTAAATTTTTCTCTATAGAAGCTAAGCCAACCGTACCTTTATAAGTTACCCCGCTATCAAAACTAGCAATATATGCAAAGCCAGGAGCTTTTGGTGAAAACTTGTTAAATAATTGTTTAATCAATGTATGTGTCTTTTCATTATATGAATTATTCATCTCAATCTCGTACCCCTTCCATTAAATAATTCAAAATAGATTACCCTATTATCTTTCTCATATTGAATTCAATTAACCTTCATATCGAATGTTTGATATGGGGAAAATCTCAAGTCATCTCATTTTAGTTTCCAAGGAAACTAAAATAGAGTATAATTATATTTGTACAATAGATATCGTTTACAAATCCATTGTGCAAATTCTTGTATTAGCTCTTAATTAAATAAAAAAATGGAGGGCATGACATGGAAAATTATTATGATGTAGCGGTAGTTGGCGGTGGTCCGGTTGGACTTATGACAGCATGTGAATTAGCTATTCAAGGTGTAAAAGTTGTCGTTGTAGAGAGAAGATTAAATCGGATAAGAAATTCTAGAGCACTCACACTTCACCCCCGCTCCTTAGAATTAATGGCTATGAGAGGTATTGAAAATCGATTTTTATCTAGAGGGAAGAAATCAGATACAAGCCATTTTGCTGCCCTAGATACAAGATTAAACTTTAAAAATTTAGATACTGATTTTCCATATACGCTTTTTATTCCCCAATCTATTACAGAAGAAATATTAGAAGAGCGTGCGTTAGAATTAGGTGTAGATATTAAACGCGGTCATACATTAAAAGATATAAAACAGTATGAAACATTCGTACAACTAGAAATAGAACAAGCAGAAACAATATATAAAATAGAAGTTCAATATGTAGTAGGCGCTGATGGCGCAAGAAGCGTAGTTCGTGAGTTATCACATATACCTTTTAATGGAACAGATACAACAACTACTGCTATATTAGGTGATGTCATTTTAGAAGATGTACCGGATAACCCATTTTTTTCTACATCTAATATAAATGGGTTAATAATAATGGTACCTATTGCACCTAATGTATTTCGTTTTGCAATTGTAGATCCTAAGAATCAGACAATACCTGTTCATGTTGCTGTCACAGAAAAAGAGCTTATAGATAGTATTTATAGTATTACAGGTGAACATATTCAAATTAAAAGTCCAATATGGCTTTCTCGTTTTGGAAATGCAACCAAACTAGCAAATACTTATCAACATAAGCGTGTATTCTTGGCAGGTGATGCAGCGCATATTCATTTCCCTGCAGGAGGACAAGGTTTGAATGTAGGTTTACAAGACGCTTTTAATTTAGGATGGAAATTGGGACTCGCTGTAAAACAAAAAAAATATGAAAGCCTATTAGAAAGTTATCATATTGAACGACATGCTGTGGGAAAACAATTTTTCAAGGAAGTACAAGCACAAGAACAATTAATGATAAACTTTTCAAATGCAGGTATAGAATTAAGAGAGTTATTCTCGCATTTACTCACATACCCAGAGGTGAATAAAGATTTAGCTGAAAGAGTAAGTGGCTTAGGAGTTATATATTCCTCTATGCATACGAAAGAAAGGCATCCATTGATAGGGAAAAGATGTACAAATCTTCTTATTTCTTCTCAAAATAAGAAAACTTATAAACTCTTTGAATTGATGCAAGGTGGTAAATATATTTTATTAATACATCCGTTTTATAAAGATGAAATAGATAAAATTAACATTGATTCGCACACAAAGGTGGTTCTAGGAGAAATACAGGATCCCCAGTTAAAAAATATAGATGTCATTTTAATTCGCCCCGATGGTCACATAGCTTACATTGAGTATGATGAAAGAAAAGACTGTACAGATTTGAAAATAAAATTGAATAATTTTTAAAAACTACTATTTATGTAATGTTCTTATGGCAGTTAGCTTTTGCTAACTGCTCTTTTATTTTTTCAAAAAGTCACATAAATATCTTTAATTCCAAACATTCAAAAGATAAAATGTGATAAAATTGTTATGAAGATATTTACCAACTAATACATGCGCCCTAGACTTACGTACTAGGGCGCATGTATTTTTTAGTATGTAACTCCTTCACTCATCTATTATCTACAAAATAAGTATCATATGCCTTATCAAATTCATATCCTAACTTTTCTGCTAGTTTAGCAGATGTAGTATTCGCTGCGTCCCAGTTTGGATACTTTCCATTTTCTAAGCAATCCAATATAATAGCTGCACTAACTACAGTTGCCAAGCCCTCTCTTCTATGATTGTGATCAGTCGCAACTTCAATTTCAATCCCATCATTATAAATACTATAGGATTGAAATTGAAGTT
>NZ_JBEUTW010000621.1:0-3550 GCF_040492675.1 Bacillus sp. AP50 | reverse complement strand
ATATAATATAAATCCTCTTTCAACTTCATAATAACATCTACTTCGTTATAAGTAGCCTCACGAGCATGTAAACCAAATTGATCCATACCAATCCATATCCACCCAGGTGTAAGATATAAAACATCTATATTAAAATAATCTAACTTAGTAAGCTCCGATGTAATAAATTTATCTTTATTAGCGATTTGTTTATCTATTAAACCGTATTCTTTCCCATTTTCAAATAGCGATATAAATTTCCCTACAATCGGATGTTCACGAACAATAAAATGATATTCTTTTTCCTCTATATTTACCACAATCAAACGAGAAACAGATAAATCAGGCCCTGAATTCGACATATTTGTTTATTCACCTCCTTATATAGGCTTCTTAAATATGATAACAAATGAATATTCAAATTAAGTTAATATAATGTAAAAAATAAAAAAGCTGATTTCCCTTTAGAAATCAGCCTTTATAATTTGATCAACTTTATTCTTTTACAAATTATTATAATGTTTCTTTTTCCTCATCATTTCCAGAAACTAAATTTCCTATAGCATCTGCTGTTACTTCCACTACAAATTCACAAATACCAGCCACAACTTCTCCAATTATTTCATCCATCTTTTTACCCCCTTATTTTATGTAACCTATTTGCATTATAGAAGAAACTGGTAAATACAAACTATCGAAAAAGGTGACATAAACCTTACAGAATTGTAAGCTCTTTCATTTCTTTACTTATCCCCTTTGAAACTCCAAGTATTTTTAGCAGACATATAGGCCATCATAATATGAAGCAAGTAATAATCTAGTGTCAGGAGGCGTTTAATATGTATTACGTAAAATTAATTAAAGGTCAATCTTTCTACGCTTTTGATCATCGTTTCTTAGTGTCTGAAGAAGAAGAGGTTTCAGAGAAAATTTATAATTACTTGCGACGTAATGAATTTTTTGAAGTACGTAAAGAAGAATATTCTGCTTAATTACAAAAAGCATTAAGAAAAATATCATCTTATTGTGATATATTCTTAATGCTTTTATGTGAATTTCTTCTTTTCAATAATTATTGTTGACTCTATTAAATAATCCAGTATTTGTCCAAGCTAATTCTTCACTATTTTCATATTCTAGTATATGAGGAGGTGAAGAATATGACTCATATCATTGATTACCAAGCTACTCAGCCTATAAGTAAAACTGGTGAAACAACTTTTGCAATCCCAGCTTCTCCAAATAAAGCAATTTTAGCAAATTTAAAATTGAGAATTTCAAGTAGAGATTCACGAAATAATCGAGTAGAATTAATCGCTACAATTGGTGTAGAAGGTATAACTGAGACTTCACAAGTTTTATTCCGAATTTTCCGTGATAACATTGAAATTTTTAATGCACAAGTAGGTATTGAATCTACAGATTCTGAACAATTCTACGTACAAACATTTCAAGCTATAGATCAAAACGTTAGCAGTGGAACACACGAATATTCATTAACTGTAGAAAACCTTACTAGTGGTGCAAGCGCAGAAGTTGTTGGCCCATTATCTTTTAGCGCTTTAGCTATTGGACAAGAGCGTAAATGTTGCTAAGTGAATCTAATATTTAATTTTGTACTTGAGAAAAGCGAGGCGTAGTTATACGTTCTTGCTTTTTTATATGTATCCTTACTTTCTATTAGCTTTAATCATAAATTTTTTACGTTTTGATTCACTTATTTCATCAATTAACACATCAAATTTTTGACAAATCAAAAAGATTGAAATCCAATTATGAAACACGTAATATAGACTCTGACTCTAAAAAAGTTCGTATGAAAATAGTGCATAAATAAGGAGGTTTTATATACGAGTTTTTCATTTTTAAAAGACGGAGAGGTTTTATGTTATGTGGCGTAATAAAAACGTTTGGATTGTTCTAATTGGGGAGTTTATTGCAGGTCTAGGATTATGGCTTGGTATTCTTGGCAACCTTGAATTTATGCAAAAATATGTCCCTTCTGATTTCATGAAATCAGTTATATTATTTATCGGACTATTAGCCGGTGTTCTAGTTGGATCTATGGCTGGCCGTGTCATCGATCAGTATGAAAAGAAAAAAGTTCTTCTTTACGCTGGGTTTGGTCGAGTTTTAAGTGTTATTTTCATGTTTTTTGCTATTCAATTTGAAAGTATCGCATTTATGATCGCATTTATGGTTGCTCTTCAAATTTCAGCAGCATTTTATTTCCCTGCATTACAATCTGTAATTCCACTCATCGTACGTGAGCATGAGTTATTACAAATGAACGGTGTACATATGAATGTTGGTACAATTGCTCGTATTGCAGGCACTTCACTAGGTGGAATTCTTTTAGTTGTGATGAGTTTACAGTACATGTATGCCTTCTCAATGGCAGCATACGCCTTATTATTCCTCTCGACTTTCTTCCTACAATTCGAAGACAAGAAATCAACAACACCAAGTAAACAAGCTGCAAAAGATAATAGCTTTATGGAAGTATTTCGTATTTTAAAAGGAATTCCTATTGCTTTTACAGCACTTATATTAAGTATCATCCCTCTATTATTTATAGCTGGGTTTAATTTAATGGTTATTAACATTAGCGAAATGCAACATGATCCTACGATTAAAGGGTTCATATATACAATTGAAGGTGTCGCATTTATGTTAGGTGCCTTCGTAATTAAACGTCTATCTGATCATTTCAAACCTGAAAAATTACTATATTTCTTCGCAGTTTGTACTGCTTTTGCACATCTGTCATTGTTCTTTAGCGATATAAAATGGATGGCTCTTACATCATTTGGTTTGTTTGGGTTTAGTGTTGGCTGCTTCTTCCCTATTATGTCGACGATTTTCCAAACGAAAGTGGAAAAAAGTTATCACGGTCGCCTCTTCTCATTCCGTAATATGTTTGAGAGGGTTATGTTCCAAATCGTCTTACTTGGCACAGGCTTCTTCTTAGATACAATTGGGTTACAATATATGGTTCTCATCTTTGGAGTCGTTTCATTATTGATTATTTCTATTTCCCTTTCTAAGCAGAAACATTATGAAAAACAGCATTCGCAATCTGCAAATTTATAAAATAAACAAAGAAGTATGGGTCTAATATTGAATCCATACTTCTTTGTTTTATAATACGCCTATTTATTACGTTTATTGAAATTACCTAAAGGAGTATCCCCCTTTTATTTCGAATAGATTATAAAAAGTACTCTTTATAAAAGGAGTGGTAAAATGTCTGATGGCATCGAAGTATTTATTGTCCTGCTCTTTGCAATTGCTCTGTTTAGCATCCTAAACTTTTTAGCCATTTCCTTATCTGGACATAGTTTTAAAAAAAGAATCGTGGCAGGTTTCATATTTTTACTACTGACTCCCATTATCTTTTTGACTATCGCAACATTTGCTTCTATATTCGATAAAGCAGGATTTGGCGCAGGTACGTTAGCCTTTATGACCGCAAGCGTATATATATTAAATGGAATAGTGATTCTGCTTTCCTCTTTATTTATCCTCAAAAAAGACATAACATAGGCTATAGTACTAGCATGAATCTGAC
>NZ_JBEUTW010000620.1:0-3224 GCF_040492675.1 Bacillus sp. AP50 | reverse complement strand
GTACTCAGATGGGTGAACAATGCGTTGTACTGGAATGCAGTATCAACTTGGTTCTTGTACACTTCCAAATGGATGTCGGTGTCACTTTGTGCGCCACCCCAGTGGATGCGCGTGCTCTTACCTGCGTGTGCAGTATCAGCCATAGGTTATCTCCTAATTACTTGTTAAGTTTGATGCCCAGTTGTCGCTGAGAAAGCAACGCTTGGTATTCTTCCGCAGCAGCCCCTGTTTCCAGAGAGCGACCACGGTACTTTTGTTGAAGCTCTTGAAGCTTCGTGCCGAACTCGGCGCTTGACAAACCCTGTTGGGCTGCCTGTTGTTGACCTTCCAACATGTTACCTTTCTTAATAACTGCACCTGAACCAGCAACTTGTGTCTGCATGATTCGGATAGCAGTATCGAAGTGCTTACTGTTTAATAGGGTCTGAACAGCTTGTACTTCATCGGCACTTGCTGTTGCCTTAAAGGTTCCAGCCAGAGTTTGCCATTCAGCTTCACCACCTACTTTACTGTACACATACTCCTTAGCGGAATTGATTACAGCAGCGGTGTCTTTAACCACAGCAGTAGCAATAGCCAATGCAGCGGAAGCTTTGTCGCCAAATACAGCGGCGTACATATCACGGTTGATGTCTTGCACGTTACCACTAGCCAGAGCATCTTTAGCTAACTCAATAGCCTTAGTTGCATCTACACCAGTAGCACCAGCCAGATTATCAATCAGTTCCTTAGTGCTATCTGCAATATCAAAGTCTAAGACTTCATTTGCAGGAGCTTTGGGTTCTTGTGGTTCTTTCGGTTCAGGCTCAGCAGGGGCTTTAGGTTCTTGGGGTTCCTGCGGAGCCTGAGGTTCTTTCGGTTCAGTATCTGCTGGCACTACAGGTTTTGGTACATCCAGCAGGCCATCAGCTACATTCGGGTCAATGTCGGGCATTAGATATTTCCTAATTGTTCGGCAGCATCCACGGTACTATCCGTACCAGTAATCTGTCGTTGTTGAACTTGCATCTGTGCTTGTTGTTCTTGTTGCTGCTTGAGTTTAGCTTCGAGCTCTTTCTCGGTCAGCATTACATCCACGGTATTCAATCCGTGTGCAAGCATAAAGCGGTCGATAATCTTCTCCGTATTGAAACGCGGGGAGACTTGGGTAAGTACATGTACAAGCGTACCAAGCTCTTGACCCATTAACAACCATTGCTGTGTCTCAGCAGCGCGGCCTAAGGCTTGCATACCAGTCACAACACGTAAGTCAATCGTACCAGAGATATAAGCAATCACAAACGATGGGTCAAGCTCAGCACTCAGTACAAACGCCATAGGCAAATGTAATCCCTGAGACAACTGACTGTACACACCGCCGAGGACTTGCTCAGCTTCCATAGCCGCTAACTGAATCTCATACGCTGTAACACGTTCAGCATCACGCTGGTTAGAGGTGTACAGGAACGCAGTAGTCAGTCGCTGGAAGATACTATTGATGTCGGCTATGAGTGCCTGAATCTTGTTGTACTGTCCAGCCTCGAATGCTTGGATAGCACTAGGGTCACCTTGAATGATTTCCCCGCTGGTAGCATTAACAAATGATTCTACATCGACCATACTGTTCGGAGCATAAAGGTACTTGATGTTCGTGCTCTCAAGCTCATATGAAGCTAAAGCAGCGCTGAGTTCGCTGAGCTTGATGAAGTCACCAGCATAATCCTCTACCTGCCCCCGCCCGTAGTTGTCACCTGATGAGAGGTTCCACACTACAGGAATGTACGGGCAGAACATCTCAGGGTACTCCTCTTCCGAATCAGGAACTCTTAAGCCCTGAATCTCCTGATGGACTTCCCAAGTGTCGATGATACCGTTAGCAGTCTCGTGGGATACACGATTGATTACGGTGTACAACGGAACCTCAGAATCATCGCGGAAGTTAGGATTAATGTTCAGCAGGTCTTTGATGTTCTGAGAGAGCTCACGATACTGCAAGCTCTCCTTTGTGATAATCCGTAAGACCTTACCACTAGAATTACGGCGCAAGGCATAGTTATGCAGATTCAGAACACGGGTTACACCATCACGGCGAATTACCAGACAGTTTCCTGTGACTACCAGCAATCGGATAGCTTGAACTAACTGAGCATACGCTGCATTGTCGAACAACGCTTCACATGCCTTGAGTTCCAGATTGGATAAATCAATCTTCTGCTCATCCGAGAGTTCCTCATCGTTCATAACCTTGAACTTGAAGAAGCTGGTGTTCGTGGGGAACAGAACCTGAGCGAGTTTAGTACTCAACCGATTAACGAGCATAGCACCCATACTCTGATAGTCATACTGCACGATTTGATTACCCGTCCCTACGTGTAAGAACTCAGGGAACACAGATGGTAATGTCCAACGTGCATAGTCAGAACAGCGGTGAATTAGTGCGTCATCTTGGTATCGGTTGAAATCAGATTCGGCAGTAGTCATCATAAGCCAAGTCCAGATGATACTGTAGCAGTTGTAGCTCGCTTACGGCGACCAGTACTGATTACTGAATCAGAGTTACCAGCAGACTGAACCTTAGCTACATCCTCGGTACTCGCTTCACGGTTAAGCTTGTTAGCTACACGTGCAGCATCAGCCTCACCCTGTACTCGTTTGCTCTCAGCGTCAGCACGTTTAGATGCCTCTTTCTGAGCCTTAGCTGATTTATGTTGTGTGTACACGGTAGCCGCAGCCGATATTACTATTGCGGCAGATATAAAAGCAGTCATTGTGCCTCCTGTAAGTACAATGTGTTATCAGGTAGCACACGGTTAGTGAGCAGCCTTTGATGGTCATCGGTCATGAACTCCTCTGCCTCTGGTACAGTACTCGCTGGGTTTACCATTACAGTCGTCCAATACGTATCTGCATGAACTACACCAACTCGCTTAGTACCTGAAGAAGCAGGTAGCACATGCCAACCTGTTAATCGTTGTACACCATCATCGGTACTAACAGTTATATCACCGAATAGAATACTGATTGTATCAACATTCAACTCAGCGCCTGTAGCTGCTACACCAGCGGGTATTAATACAGTTCTAGCGTACATACCGCCATGTATTAAATGCTCCGCAGGGAAGTGTACTTGTTGTTCTTGTAATAGCATCTGTTCAAACGCTAGTACTTTATCAGACGGTATAAGACTTGTATCCATTACTTACCGCCACGTTGTATATTCTGAGAGATAGTATTAGCTATAAAAC
>NZ_JBEUTW010000619.1:0-5675 GCF_040492675.1 Bacillus sp. AP50 | reverse complement strand
TCCCTAAATGTGTTATAATGAAAGCAGACTCACAAAAAAAAGAGTATATAGACTTGGAAGTTTCTCTTATTTTACAAGCAAAAAGAAACGAGCAGTCGGGTATATTTCAGACACCATACACGTAACGGTTTAAACAACCGATCATCTTAGTTACTCTTCAATGATCTTTTTATAAAAAGATACGTACAATTAAAACTCACTTCAATATACTATACCTACCTTTTTGACTTCCAAATCATCTTATTACATAGGGAGATGAACATATGAATCAATATATACGATATACAATAGCTGTCCTGTTTGCTATTATCGGCGGAACAATCTGCTTCTGGACAAACACTCAGCTTGGAGAGAATATCATCTTTAATGGAATCGAAACGCTTGTAAGCGCTTCAATTTTAGGCGGATACATTTACTTCCTCTTCAATCCAGAAGAAAATGCTCAAAAAACAATGTTATTAACAATGATCGGAATCGTTGGTGGATGTATTTCCTACTCAATGACAAACTATACATTACCACTTCAATTAAGCTCAGCTTTCTTCCACGGTCTATGGACTTGGTTCATTGCATTCTGCCTAGCAGACGTATTCAACCTATTACAAGACACTGAAGAAGATAGCGGTCGTCAAATTGAAAGTAACTCTTAAGCTGGAAGATACTCTTCCAGCTTTTTATATTGTTTTGCATATCCCCGCATCACGATAAAAAGAAGTTACCCTCACGGCAACTTCTTTCTCACATACCCCATCCAGTACCAACCGGATTATATCAGCGATTCTCCATATATATCGGCGATTTCTCCACTTATATCAGCGATTTTTTCATTATATCGACCATTCGACACAGGATATCGACTTACCGGCAATTTTCGGCAACCTATTTATGCTCTATACCCTGCCACTACAATAAAAAGAAGCTACCCAACGGCAACTTCTTTTCCACATACCCCACTTCGTATTCACTAAAATATATCAACGTTTTTTAAAATATATCGATCATTTCTCCACTTATATCAACGATTTTTTCATTATATCAACGGTTCAACACAAGATATCGATTTAACGACAACCTTCGACACTCGAAACGCACAATATACCCTATCCCCCAAGCAACTTACTGCCGAACTCTACGATTAAAAAGATAATTAATAGGATCGCGAGTATCTTTAATGCTACATATGCCACTTTAAAAACAACATAAATGAGCAAGACTATCAAAATAATTGATAAAATTTCCATATTTACTTCCTCCAAGCTTTGCTCTTCTTATATCATTTTACTCGCCCCAGGCTATTTATGGAACGGCATAAGATGACATATAAAAAAGAGGATACCTCATCCATCGTAAGATACCCTCACCTTCAACTGCTCAAACCATTCTCTTTCTAATTGTAAATATCCAATCTCACTCTTCTCGGCGCTCTTTAATTCTTTGTCAGCTTTCTTCATATAAGTATGGGAAGCTTCTAGATCATTCTCTAAATATTTGATAATTCCTTGTGTACGATAATATCCGTTTAAGTCCATTTTTGTAATAGCCTTTGCATGTTCCTTTGCTTCTTGCAAAGAAAGACTATCCATCTGATAAAGGGCTTTATATAAAAGATACCAACTATGAAAACTACTAACGAAAAACTTATTTTCTTTCGTTACAGGTAGTTGAACAATTCTTTCTATATACGGTATCGCTCTTTCCATTCCCTCTTGATCTGCACGAGCAAAAAAGACAAGCATAAGTCTACTCATTATCTCTCTTATCCCTTTATTCTCTTTTATTTTCTCCTCACTCAATTCTACTAATCTTTCATCCCAATCTTTCGGTCTTTTATAACTAAATAACTCACTCGATATTTGAATCTCATATAAATGATTTCTAGCTCTTTCATCATCTTTAATTAAAATAAGAAATTGCATCCCATCACTCATAAGCGTTCCTTTTATCGGCACAATTGTAACCGCAAAGATTGCAAAATGGAAAAAGGAAAAATATAAAAGATATTGATAATAACTCACCATGTATATGTAACCGGAAGTAATACCAAACAGTAAACTCGTAATTGGTCCACCTAAAGTGAGCCACGCCCATTTTTTCGAAAGATTCGGTGTCTCTATAGAAGGTGGTACTAGTGTTGCAACGCCTCCAAAGTAAGCCCATAATTTATTTGCTCGAATGCGTAATTTTCCCTTTTCTTTTTGAATAGTAATGGGTCCTACTGTCATAAATTTAAATGTTAAACCACCTATTACACCAAATACTACATGTCCTAGCTCATGAATGGCTAACACTAATAATGAAATTCCAACTATTGCCCATAGGTTCAAAATTACTTCTAATTTCCCAGTTCGGATTACTCCGTATAAAATGGACAGAATTAACGCCACTGTCATTGAACCAGCTGGCCTTCTTAAAATATCCACCTTTTTCTCCCCTTAATAAATCATTTTCCTTTGCATTTCGTACATGAACTTCCCAAGATGCAATATCCAAATAAATGAGATTAAGCCAATTAATACAAAATCGATATTACTAGCAGCTGTATATATAACGGCAGCCCACCATACATATGCCAATATTGTATTCGTAAATTCATATGCTTTATATCCAGCCTCATGCACAATGTGCTTTAATCCTTCATCTGCGTTTTTCGTCCACATTTTCATAGATTCCATATACGTTACACCTTGTTCAGGATATAGCTTATTATAACGATTTTTTGTTATGAGTCCGATAATTACTACAGTAGTTAAACAAACAATAGAAGCTACTAAATTCCACACCGCAAATGAAACATTTGTATCCTGCAACAGTGCACGTCTACATGTAATAACTGCATATACAAACCATGCCTGCGTCACTATATCACCTACACGTAAATATATACTTATAATGCCTAATTTTCTGCCTTGTACGCTCTCTTCTTCATCGCGTGCCTCTGCTAACATACGTGTATTCTTCCAAGTATAGTACATCATTAAAATTCCAAAAATAGTACATATACCTATAAATGTATTGGATGATAATTTTCTCGGTTCATCCGAGAGTAAATTTAAAGCTATATAAGACGTTAAAAATCCTCCTATCATACTTAATGCTATTTTCCCCACAGAATCAAATTGTTTTTTTCGCTTACTCTTCATCGTCCTCTTCCCCCTCTACTAACGTAAATATTTCCTCCACCGGTACATTGAAAATTTGTGCGATTTTTAACGACAATACGATAGATGGTGCATAATCCCCACGCTCAATTAAACTAATCGTTTGCCGTGATGATCCAATCGTTTTCCCTAAATCCCCTTGTGATAAACGATGCTTTGCTCGCAATTCCCTCACTCGATTTTGAAGCTTCATGTCTTCCCTCTTTTTCATTTATTTAATTAAAATTGTAAATAATATCCTTATATTTGTCAATTATAATTGTCATTACGACTATAATAATTGACAAAATACTTATTTCTTATCCTGTATCAAATTCCTATAAAGAATGTAAAATGTGCATTAAACATAGTCTTAAAAATAAAATAAAAAAGGCAGTGCTTTTGCACTGCCTTCCTAAATTCTGACATAGAATGGATTTCATATTAACTTGCGTTTTGTAGTAATACTCGTTTTAACTGCTTACGGAAACGAATACCCAACGTAACCGCTACAATCACAATAACTCCAAAAATGATTTTACCGATATGACCTTCTAGCACTCCAAAGATATCATGTAAGTTTCCACCTAACCAGTAACCACCGATTAAGAAGAATGATACCCAAAATAGAGCGCCTGAATAAATTGTAATGGCAAAACGACGGAATGGTAAATTAATAATTCCTGCAAAGTATCCTGTGAAATGACGTACACCAGGAATAAAGAAACCAATAAAAATTAGGAAGTACCCATACTTATCAAACCACATTCTCGTTAAGTCAATTTTTCTTTGTGTTAAAAATACGTATTTCCCATACCTTTGAATGAAAGGCATACCTAATTTATTTCCTAAAAAGTATTGAATCGTCATCCCTACACTTGTCCCAATAAAGGATAGAATGATTAAAATCGGTAAACTTAAATCACCCTTATGTGCTAAAAATCCCGCATATGCTAATGTTGGCTCTCCCGGAAACGGAAGTGCAATATATTCTAACAGCAAGCCGACAAGTACAACATAATACCCGTATTGCTGAAATAATTCATGAATCCATTCCATGTCATCTCTCCTTTCAATCACGTACAACTTCTTACTATTATTGTATAAAAAAATTGTCGAAATAACTATCACAATAGCTTACATTTTTATTACATTTTTGTAAGGGTCACACTAATGATTTTCGTTCTTTATTAAATAGTAAAAATTATTTTCCAAGTCGAAATAGCGAAAAGACGCATTAATAACATGCAGATTTTATCCATTTTTTAGCACTAAAAAAGCTCTCTTATTTTGTTCTCAATAAAAAACCATCACAAACTCATGCTAACTTCATATTAGCTTCATATACGTATTGTAAGATTATATCGGAATTTGTTGAAAAATTTAACCAATATATGACTAAGCATTAATTTGAATAAATATAAGTCGTTTTTCGAAATTGAAAAAAGGGTGAATACGAAATGGAAGCATATAAAATGCACGATTTTATTAATACAAATGTTGAATCTCATCAAAATGAAACCGTTTTTAATTTACAAATATGTGAAACAAGTGAATTTGACGTAAGTTTAACAAAATCTACAACACTATCTTTTATCGTTTCAAAAAAGAATATTAAAATTGTCACGAAAAAATGGATTAATTCAAATCAAGAAAGCATGATTGGCAAAAGCTACATCATTCCAACAAAAGCTTTTCACTATTTCTTACCAATCATTTCTGAAAATGAAGATGAGCTAAATATTCAAGTTCAAAGTTTTGGACTACGTGGTGAGCTTTTATTAAATGAAAGATTACTTATTGATAACAACAAACACAACAGCAAAATCACTACATTCTTTGAAACATTAGATGAAAATGTAAATAAAGCATTACGAGGATTACAACTTCATTGTATGTAAGACTATTACGATAGTAAAAGGAGAATAACAATGAAAAAATTATTATTAAGCGCACTATTATCATTAGGATTTTTAACTCTTCCATTCGCTAGTGCAGAGGCAGCTACAACGAAAGATCAATTAATCGTAGACACTCAGTTAAATAAAATGGATTATTATCAGGATGGAAAATTTATAAAAAGTTTTACTGTCGCTACTGGAAAAGCTGCAACACCTACACCTAAAGGCACTTTTCAAATCGTAAATAAAATTAAAAACCGCCCTTATTATACAGGAAAAATTAAAGGCGGCGATCCACGTAATCCACTTGGTGACCGTTGGCTCGGATTAAATATGGCAGGAACTTACGGAACAACTTATGCGATTCACGGAACTAACAATAATCAAGCAATCGGCAAATGGACCACACTTGGTTGTATTCGTATGTATAACAATGATATACACTGGTTATTTGAGCGCGTTCAGCAGCAAGCTACTGTCACTGTAAAATAGCCTAAAAACAAGATTTATGTGTAGCCAAGAATTTTATGTCTTGGCTTATTTTATTTATTCATTTACAGTAGCAAAACAACTGTATTTACATATATAATAGGAATAGATTTGATTAGCTAATATCTAAACATTGATAAACGTAGAT
>NZ_JBEUTW010000618.1:0-1470 GCF_040492675.1 Bacillus sp. AP50 | reverse complement strand
CTCTAATAACACCGTCTCTCTCTAAAAAAGCTCCCATTTTTTCATTGATTTTTTATAAAATCTATTATATATTAATTACAGGTTCAAATTACAAGTTCAAAAGAACTTGTAATAAGACCCTTTTGTTTAATGGGTTTTACATATTTTCATTAGGCAAATTCCGAGAAATCGTATGATAAAACTAAAAATGATGAGGAGAGGATCAGATGGAATTCGAATTTTTCTTTCAAATTGCACTTATTTTATTAAGTACAAAGCTTGCTGGTGATCTTAGTGTTAGATTAGGTCAACCTTCTGTACTAGGTAAATTAATTGTCGGTATCGTTATCGGTCCAGCTGTATTAGGCTGGATTGAAAATTCAGAGCTTCTAACTCAATTAAGTAATGTCGGGGTTATTCTTCTAATGTTTATGGCTGGACTTGAAACAGACTTAGAAGAATTAAACGCCAATCGTAATTCTTCTTTAGCAGTTGCACTCGGAGGTATTATTCTTCCATTCGTAGGTGGTTACGTTTCCGGCCTTGTTATGGGAATGGAACAAGGAAACGCTGTATTCTTAGGATTACTTCTATGTGCGACAAGTGTTAGTATTTCCGTACAAACACTTCGTGATTTAGGTAAAATGAAAACACGTGAAAGTACGACGATGCTTGGAGCCGCTGTATTTGATGATATTCTTGTTGTTATTTTATTAGCATTCGCAATGAGCTTCTTAGGCACTGATGATGTTAACTTAACAATGGTTATCTTGAAGAAAGTAGTATTCTTCGCTTCTATTATTTTAATCGGATGGAAAGGTGTTCCAGCAATTATGCGTTGGTTGTCACCACTGCGCGTATCTGAGTCTATCGTGAGCGCAGCTCTTATCATCTGTTTCTCATTCGCATATTTCGGCGAACTATTAGGAATTGCTGGTATTATCGGTGCTTTCGCTGCTGGTATTGCAATTTCTCAAACAAACTACAAACATGAAGTAGAAAAGAAAGTAGAACCAATTGCTTACGCTATGTTCGTTCCGGTATTCTTCGTTAGTATCGGTATGAATATTACATTTGACGGTATTGGCAATCAAATTTGGTTCATCTTAGCATTAACAGTAATCGCTGTATTAACGAAACTAATTGGTTGTGGTGTTGGTGCACGCATGACTGGATTTGATGCTAAGTCTTCTGCAATTATCGGTTCTGGTATGGTTTCTCGTGGTGAAGTTGCACTTATCATTGCAGGAACAGGACTTTCTTCAGGTCTATTGGCACAAGATTACTTTACAGCAATCGTTATTGTCGTTATTTTAACTACAATGATTACACCACCAATGTTAAAATACACTTTTGGTGCAAAAGATAAAGCAATGAAAGCAAGTAAATAAGTTTACTATAATAAAAGGAGATTGCTATTTTATAAGATAGCAATCTCCTTTTTGTTTTATCTTTAAACAATCTCGTTCTTTTTTAACCATTTTTCAAAAA
>NZ_JBEUTW010000617.1:0-3001 GCF_040492675.1 Bacillus sp. AP50 | reverse complement strand
ACTAGATTAACCTTTTGGATTGAAGGAGTTTTTGGGTAGATTAGCAGGAAGTGGTCAAGTATTAATAGAGTAGTCCATACTTATTTTTAAAAAAATCTATAGAATCTTTAAAGAAAATAGGCAATTATATGATTTCAAAAAAATAGAGTTGAGCATAATATCATGGATAAAGGGCCTTTTTATTTTGTTTATATACGAGAGTTTTAATATAAATAGGATTTGATGAGAGGAGAGATGAATTTGTATAATTATCCACCATATTCTTCAGGGAATTCTAAACCACCACATTTTATAGCAGGAGTGAGTGATGAAGGTCAGGAAGCTTTTTATCGGCAACCAAGCGGAAAGATATTTGCAAAAATATATGAAAAAGACACAGAAAGACCGATTAAGGGTGTCAAAGTATCAATTTATAAAATGACAAATGAAGGGCGTATTTTAGCTTCCCGACAAAGTGAGGTTATTACTTTATATACGAATGAATTCGGTGAAACAAATACAGTTGCCTTGCCTACGCCCCCTAAAGAGAATGCGAGCGATCCTTTAGGATCTAAACCTTATTCAGAATATGCAATTTCCATTGAAGCTGCAGGTTATGCACCTGTAGTACTGCGCGGTACACAAATTTTTGAAGACGTTACTGCTGTTCAGAAAATGGAACTTATACCCATTAGTGGAACGGAAGGACGGGATTCTGTTGAAATAATTGATATTCCGGAACATACATTAATCGGACAATATCCCCAGCAGGAATCCCAACAGGAACTACAAAAAGAACTCGAGACACAACAAGAGATAAGAGTAGATAGCGATAAGGATAGGGATAGGGATATTGTAATACCTGAATTTATTATCGTTCACGATGGTCATCCAAATACACCTGCACGAAATTACAAAATGAGATTTAAAGATTATATAAAAAATGTAGTCGCTTCTGAGGTTTATCCGAATTGGAAAAAAGAAGCATTGTTAGCTAATGCTCTTTGTATAATGACTTTTACATTAAATCGTCTTTATGTAAACCCTTTTAAAGGAAAAGGATTCGACATCACAAGTACTACACAGTTTGATCAAAAGTATACTCATGGGAGAAATACCTTTGAATCTACTGATGATGCAGTGGATGAGGTATTTAAGCAATATCTTGCAAAGCATGGAGAAAATACACCATTTTTTACACAATATCGTGATGGTAAAAAACAAACATGCCAATTTGCTAAACGGCCAGGAATGCTATATCAATGGGGAACATTCTGCCTGGCAGAAAAAGGCATGAGCCATTTGGATATTTTGAAACATTACTATAAAGATATTGAAGTCCGTTTAGCGGAATTTATACAAGTCGTTAAATCTTTCCCTGGGAAAATTTTGAAGGAAGGAGATCAAAATCTTGCTGTTGAAACCATTCAAAAATATTTATACCATATAAGAAAAAGATATACAGATATTCCTGAAGTAAGAGTAAACGGTACGTACAATTCAAGTACTGCAAATGCAGTTAAGGCTTTTCAAAGGCAGTTCCAACTTCCTGAAAATGGAGCTGTAGATGAGGTAACTTGGAATAAAATGAATGATATGTATGTGTATGTTACAAATCTCCCTGGCATGTATCCTATTTTGCAGAATGGCAGTCAAGGAGAACTTGTAAGGAGATTACAAAATTTATTGAAGGACTATGGTTTTTATGAAGGACAATTAGATGGTTTTTTTGGACTTGGAACTGAAGTATCAGTGAAAGAGTTTCAGAAGATAAAAAGTTTTACTGTTACAGGAGTAGTGCGTAAGGAATTATGGATGGTCCTTGAAGCGATAGAATATACTATGGGAACTTCCCGAGGGGCTTTAACAAGCAATTCAATTCCGCAGCAAACGAATAGAGGATTAAATCTTAAAACACAAGCGCCTTCTCAAAATCAAAATCCAGTATCTATTTATCCCCCTTCTATGACAAATGTGTCCAATTATCAGCAGACACAATCATTCTACAATAATAATAGATATTATCCCTATTCTTAATTAGTGATGTAAGTAAAAGTAACAAGGAGTAATTAAATGAACAGACATAGAGGGAGGACGAATAGATTTGAATGAAAATTATTCTTATCCATTGGATTTAGGACAGCAATTTTATTATCAACCACATCTATTTTTTAATGAAAATCAAATTTATTATGATACACGGCATTCTTATCGGGCATCAACTGGTAAATTAATTGTATCTGTTTATGAAATGAATACAGATAAACCTATTAAGGGTGCAAAGGTATTCATTCGTAAGCAAGATGAAGGTAGTCAAATTATTGCTACACTCCAAACAAATGACATTGGTTTAACAAGTCCCATTTCTCTATCAGCGCCTCCTAAAGAGTATTCTCAGAATCCTTCAGGACCTAAACCTTATACAGAATATGTCCTTACAATCGAAGCACCTAACTATGGTGTTAAAATAATTAGGGGTGTACAAATCTTCCCGGAAACTACAGCGAAACAAAGAGTGGAAATGCTTCCTGTTAATCGAACAGGAGAACGCCAATTAATTGAAACAATTAATATTCCTCAACATGCATTAACTGAATATTATTTAGAGAGACAACTTCGATCAAACTATCCCCGTTTTTCTCACTTTCCTCAACATGCAAATAGCCTAAACATCCCTCAATACATTATCGTTCATGATGGAAATCCTAATGAATTAGCTCCAAGATATAAAGTGGAATTTAAGGAATATGTAAAAAACGTAGCTGCTTCAGAACTTTATCCAACATGGCCTAAAGAAGCAATTAAGGCTAATATAATTTGTATAACATCTTTTGTATTAAATCGTATATATAATGAGCATTATTTGGAAAGAGGGTTTACTATTAGTAGCACTCCTTTGTTTGATCAATCTTATAATTATGGTAGAAGTACTTTTTCTGAAATCGATGATATAGTTGAGGAGTTGTTTAATCAATATATTGCAAAACCGTATAGTATCGAACCAATGTTAATTGTATATAGT
>NZ_JBEUTW010000616.1:0-2280 GCF_040492675.1 Bacillus sp. AP50 | reverse complement strand
AGCTTGAGAAACTGGTAAAGGCATATTCCAGTATTCATCGTTATAGAAAGTAGAAGGGAACATTTTTGTATGTTCCTCAATTCGCTTTATCATAGTGTTTGTTTTTCGTTTCATACCACGTATTTTCTTTTCACGCATTGTGAGTCATCTCCATAAATTTTTGTAATGCAGCAGAGTGATATATATCTTTTCTAGTAATAAAAGTAGTAGGAACTTTTTGGAAGCTATTTGGTAAAGGATTGAATGATATGTCATGTTTATGACCATTTAAAATAGACTTCATCATAATTGCTATGCCCATACCTGATTTTACACATGCGAGTATCGCTTCAATTGTTCCAAACTCAAATACTCGCTTAGGTGAAATTCCTTCTTCTTGAAGCCAATCTTCTAATAAATTTCTATAATAGCACCCGTGACTAAATGCAAGTAAATTCATGTCTCCTATGTCTTTAAAGGAAGATAAAGGCTTTTTGCTAATGAGAACTAATTCTTCTTCACGAAATATATTTGTATGAAGTTCGGCATGCTGAGTAGAGCCAGCTATAAACGCTCCGTCCAGTTTTCGTTCTAGTACAAGCCTAATTAATTGTTCCGTCGTATTTGATTCTAAAATTAATTCGACTTTTGGGTATTTCTCATAATAGGCCATTAATATAGATGGAAGTCTTACAGCGGTTGTAGATTCTGTACATCCAATTTTTAAAGTGCCTCTTGGTTCGATCCCATTACTTTGAACTGCTTTAACAGATTGATCCATTAAGTGGATAATTTGTTTGGCGTATGTTAATAAAATCTCACCGTTAGAAGTTAAAGTTACACCTTTTCCGTTTCGATAAAATAAAGGCACACCTAATTCGTTTTCTAGTTGTTTCATACGCATTGTTACGCCAGACTGTACATAGTTTAAATTTTTAGCTGCATGAGATATGTTTTTTTCTTTCGCAACTTCGTAAAATACAGTTAAATCTTTTATATCCAAGTATCATCCCTCCAGAAAAGGTATCATTTTTTTTGATGGATTACATGATAAATCTTTATTTTATATGATATCAGAACTTTCATACAATGGAAGGGGATGGAGGGATTATTGTGTTAATGGAAGAAAGGGTGAATAGTACTTATAAGTGGGTTATGTTAATTTTTGCGACGGTTGCTCAAACAACAGCGACACTTATAACGTATGGTGTTGGAGCGTTTGCTTTATTTTGGAAAGAAGAATATGCACTTACGAATACGGAGATTGGATTGTTAGTAAGTGTTGTAAATATAGGACCGCTATTTTGTATGCTTTTTGTCGGGCGGCTACTTGATCAATACAATGAAAAGTTGTTAATTTCGATAAGTTCATTTTTACTAGGAAGTTCGTTTTTACTGACTAATATGGTCAATGGATTTAATGGGTTACTCTTTGTACTTTTATTAGTAGGAACGTTTTATAGTGTTTCGCAGCCAGGAGGAAGTAAGGTGATAATGAAGTGGTTCTCAAAAGAAAATCGCGGGTTAGCGATGGGGATTAGACAAGCCGGTATACCGATTGGTGGTACATTAGCGGGAGTATTGATCCCGTTTCTTACAATAAAATATAATATGGCCTATGCGGTAAATAGCATTGCATGTATTTGTATAATTGGAGGGTTTTTATTTTTTATATTTTATAAGGAACCATATATTCAAGAGAAAGTTAAACAAGAGCGTAGTAAACTTTCTTTTTGGATGCAGTTAAAAGAAGTGATGTGTAAAAAAGAATTGTATGCAATTTATATAACTGGCATTTGTATGATTTCATTGCAAATGGTGTTAGTTGCACACTTTATAAAATTTTTAGTATTGGAACAATCAATCACGCCAATTTTAGCTGGAAAAGTATTTTCCGTTATGTTCTTTTCTGGAATGGTTGGTAGGGTTATATTAGCAGCTACTAGTGATTTGTTTTATAAGGGAAATCGGCGTACCCTCTTATTTATAACTGTTTGTATTTC
The DNA here is from genome assembly GCF_040492675.1 of Bacillus sp. AP50. Lineage (NCBI taxonomy): Bacteria > Bacillati > Bacillota > Bacilli > Caryophanales > Bacillaceae > Bacillus > Bacillus sp. AP50. The sequence goes on along the minus strand of NZ_JBEUTW010000616.1, from coordinate 298 downwards.
TATTTTCTTCATTCTAATATTAGTAATGAGCATACATACAATAACGAATGTATTGTATGGTGTAAGTGCATTGTTAGGGTTCTTTTCAATTGGATGGTTTAGTCTTTTTATAACTGAAGTTGCGGAATCAGCAAGTGAAGAATCGGTAGGGATGACAGTGAGTTTTGCACTTACATTAAATCAAATTGCTATTATTGCTGCGCCTGCTTTATTTGGTTATATTGTAGATAAGAAGGGATATACGTATGCGTGGTTATGCATAGTTGTATTACTAACTATTTCAGCGGTTAGCTTATAT
>NZ_JBEUTW010000615.1:0-3156 GCF_040492675.1 Bacillus sp. AP50 | reverse complement strand
GTATAAAATCTTTATATTTTAATAAAATACATATCCTTATGCAAAATTGCATATTAATATGTATTCTTCTTACTTTAAAATTAGCTTAAATAACTTTCCAAATTATACAAATAACAAGTTTAAAATGTTATAATTTTCAAAAAAACATTGGAGGATATTATGAAAGCTCACGCAATTTTCGATTTCTTACATTTACTAGTCTTAACGCTGAAAAGCTATTATGTATGGGGAATGCCTATCTATGTCTTCATTATTCCTCTTATCTTTGTAGTCGGTTATATTATTATTAATTCTAATAAGAAACAAAAAAATACATCTATTCAAAGTCACTAATCTATTACATTAATAACCTCCTAAAAATCATATTCCCCTCATTTTCTTCAAATGATATGATGAACAAGGGTATATCCCCACCACTCTTATAGCGGTGGGGATTTTAATGTAAATATGCAACATACTACACAATAGAAGGTGATTTTTATGAGAAAATACGCAGCAATTGCTTTATGTACGTCTGCCATTCTAGCAGGCTGTAATACTAACAATGTAAGTCCAGAACCTAAAAAAGAGAAAACGGCTCAAGGGATTAAGAAACAAGAAGAGACTGTGCAAGAACAAGGTAAAATCTCATATAATTCAGTTACACACGAATCTACAAACACAAGTATTCATATTACAGACATAAAAGATTCTTTAAATGAAGTACAATATAAAATTTGGCGCACAGCTGATGGCAAGGAAAGTGCTAAATCTTTTTCTTCTAAAGAAAAAGAGAAACAATTCACACTTCCTTTTGATATAAAGGAATTTGAAGGAAAACGCGGTGAGTTCCAAATTGAAGCAACAGGAATGAAAGAAGATGGGAAAACAATCCCGCTTACGAAATCTACTATTACTTTCGAACAAAAGGTTCCTGTTCTTATGTATCACGCAATTGATGATTATCATGGTCAAGGCATTAAAGACTTATTCGTATCACCAGCTAACTTTGAAGCACAAATGAAACATTTAAAGGACAATGGTTATACGCTTTTAACGTTTGAACGCTGGGGCGATATAAATAAAGTAAATAAACCGATTTTCGTTACATTTGATGACGGTATGAAAAATAATATGAATGCATTTCGCATTTTACAAAAGCTAAAAGATGATACTTTTAAACCGGCAGCAACAGAATATATGATTGTTGATAACGTTGATGTAGAAGGAGCATTGTCTACTTCTGAAATAAAAGAAATGGTTGATTCCGGCATTTTCTCGGTGCAATCTCATACTGCAACACATGCAGACTTACCGAAAATTACAAACTATGAGGAAGAGTTAAAAGGTTCAAAAGAAAAGCTAGAAAAAATAACAGGTAAGCCTGTTATCGCGATTGCTTATCCATTCGGTCATGTAGATGATAAGGTTGTTGCAGAAACGAAGAAGTATTATCAATTTGCGACGACGACAAAGCCTGGGCAATTCATTACGAAGGGTGAACCTGATGAATTGTTAAAGATGAAGCGCGTTCGTATACACCATACAACGACTGTAGAGCAGTTTGCTTCTTCAATTAAGTAAATATAAGGGCTCAATACATTTTGAGCTCTCTTTTTACTTTATATTTATATATATTTTTAGAATTTTCTTGTATTATATATAGTAAGAAATCTTTCAAATTAAAGGAGATTATACATATGTCATTTGAACAAACGTTAGAGAAATATGCTGCTCTTGCAGTTAATGTTGGTGTTAATATTCAACCTGGACAAACTTTATCAATTAGTGCACCTCTTGAAGCTGTACAATTTGTACGCCTCGTTACAGAAAAAGCATATAAATCTGGTGCAAAACACGTATATGTAGATTGGAATGATGAGACGTTAACACGCTTAAAATTCGATCTAGCTCCTGAAGAAGCTTTCGCTGAATTTCCATCTTGGAAAGCACATGCTCGTGAAGAATTAGCAAAAGAAGGCGCTGCATTTATGTCTATCTATGCAGAAAACCCTGATTTATTAAAAGGTGTAGAACCATCGCGTATCGCAACAGCTCATAAAGTAGCTGGAGAAGCAATGAAAGTATACCGTGATTACGTACAAGCAGATAAAGTAAGCTGGTGTGTCATTTCTGTTCCTACGAAAGAATGGGCTGCGAAAGTATTCCCTGACGTAGCGCCAGAAGAACAAGAAGCCAAGTTATGGGATGCTATTTTCAAAGCTACTCGTGCTGATTTAGAAAATCCTGTAGAAGCATGGAAAGAACATGATGAAACATTACATACAAAAGTGGATTACTTAAACGAAAAGCATTATAAAGCTCTTCACTATACAGGTCCTGGAACAGATTTAACAATCGAACTTCCAGAAAAACATGTATGGGCTGGTGCTGGTAGCTTAAATGAAAAGAACGTACCATTTATGGCTAATATTCCAACTGAAGAAGTATTTACAATGCCACTTAAAACAGGTGTAAACGGCCAAGTTTCTAGTACAAAACCGTTAGTATTTGCAGGTAATATTATCGATAATTTCACGTTAACATTTGAAAACGGACGTATCGTAGACTATAAAGCTGAAGCTGGTGAAGAAGCTTTAAAACATTTAGTAGAAACAGATGAAGGTTCTCACTTCTTAGGGGAAGTAGCTTTAGTACCTCATGACTCACCAATTTCAAACACAAATGTTTTATTCTACAATACACTATTTGACGAAAATGCATCTTGCCACCTTGCGATTGGAAATGCTTACGCATTTAACTTAGTTGGCGGAAAAACAATGTCTAAAGAAGAACTTGCTGAAAACGGCGCAAACGCTAGTATTACACACAACGACTTCATGATTGGATCAGCTGAGCTTGATATTGACGGTATTACTGCTGATGGCAGACATGAGCCTATCTTCCGTAAAGGTAACTGGGCGTTTTAAATTTATTACCATAAAGAAACACATTGGATAATCCAATGTGTTTCTTTATTTATTTGGTTTCAATTCAAATTTTATTGTTCTATTTTCACGCGTAAACTCTGGTCTATACGTAGCGATATACGTATTTTCTTTCGCTACGTCAAATAGCATGATATCTTGAATTTTTTCTTCTGGTGCTAACTTTTTACTAATAAAGCTATCAGGGTTATTATATTCTTTAAATCTTGTACCTTTCTTATCGGTAATC
>NZ_JBEUTW010000614.1:0-1934 GCF_040492675.1 Bacillus sp. AP50 | reverse complement strand
CATACATACATAACGCTTGTTGACAACTTATGAAATAATAGCATTCATCGCTATTAAAATATAACATTAAAAGCAATTAATTAGATATGTAATTTTGCATATATTGTACTATTTCATGAATAGGAACAAAACTATTTATTCCTTTCTGTATGGAGACAAATAGATTTAGGTTTACTTCGGGTAAGAAGACCTGATCATTGATTGCTGGTTAAACCATATTTCTACGTATTTGAAACAAATTATTTCACTGAATTGTATGTTAAAGAGAGTGAGGGATTTATGAAATGTAGATTATTCCTTGATTTCTTATTCGTGATTTTACTTGGACATCGGAAAAGAAGTTACGTTATATACGATTTCAAAAGGGGATATTATTCAGTGCATCCAAAGATGCACTCCGTTTCCTGTTTCCTATCCTACTAAATTACCATTCCAAGCAAATTTCTTCTCTTTCAAACAATTCATCCATTGAATAAAGATAATTCGGCCATACGTATCGGAGGACATGAAACTTTCTTAATACCATTTGGAATATATTTCAATATACTTCCGATACTATAACAGATTGAAAATTTCTTTATTGGAGGTATATAATGGCATATCCATTTCGTAACTTAGTATTTGAAGGTGGCGGGGTAAAGGGAAGCGCTTATATAGGTGCCATCCGTGCACTAAATGAAGAAGGGATTTTACCAGAAATACAACGATTTGGAGGGACTTCAGCAGGAGCGATTACTGCATTACTTTTAGGTCTTTCCATTCCATTCGCAGATCTTGTAAAAATCCACAAAGACATGAATTTCAAAGCGTTTAAAGATGATGATTTTTCGATTGTACAAGATAACATTCGTTTGTTTTTGATGGTTTTGGTATCTATAAAGGGGATTTCTTCACTGAGTGGGTAGGAAAGATCGTTGAAAAGTGGACAGGGAGTAAGGACACAACTTTTCAGCAGTTGTATGACAAAACAGGAAAAGACGTGTTTTTCCAAGGAACGAACGTTTCTACACACCAGCTTCGTACGTTTTCTCGCGAAACGACACCTGATGTCCCGTTAGTAGTTGCTGTGCGGATTTCGATGTCCATCCCATTCTTTTTTAAATCTGTGGAATGGGATAAAGATTATTATGTAGACGGAGGTGTACTCGATAACTACCCAATTCGTTTATTTGATCGGAAAAGTTTTGTGAATAAAGAAGAACACTTCACGACCACAGATACGATTGACGAGGTTAATAAACTGATAAGCAATATAGAGGATCATTCTACACTAAGAAGCTTACACACGAAATACAATGCATCTTTCTTTGATCCTACAGATGAAATTGTCTACAACAAAGAAACACTTGGTTTCCGTTTAGAATCTCAGGCGGAGGTTGCCATGTTAAAACATGCAACCTCAACAGAACATCATATTGGCCATTCTCTTATTCATTTTGCATGGAATTTGTCTCAAACCATGATCAAAGGTCATGAGAGCGGAAAAACCACCAAAGAAGATGCTGCCCGCACTGTATTTATTAATACATTCTTTACGTCGTCGTTTAATTTTGATATCACAGAAGAAGAAAAGAAAACACTCATGAATTCAGGTTATACTTCTACTAAAGACTATCTACATCAGTTTAATACGTCTGAAGTAAAATTGTTTAATCGACCATAAAGCCGAGTGCAATGCACTTGGCTTTTTTTTATCGTCCTGTAAATTCTTTTTTTAGTAGCTAATAAAAATTTAGATAGACTATGCATAGAACAAGAGAGAGGAGATAACAGAAAGTAATAAATATAAGTTTTGATGACTTCTTATTTTGTAAAACTAGGGTGTAGAAAGGGTGAAACAGGTGGAAGAAAAACGAATTATGATTTATACAATTTTTCGGCTAACACAGTACAAAAGAGAAACCTAAAACGGTGGATAGGAATGTATCAAAAAA
>NZ_JBEUTW010000613.1:0-1707 GCF_040492675.1 Bacillus sp. AP50 | reverse complement strand
AATATATTGTGCAAGCTGAAGCGGCGTATATGTATCATACTGTCCAATCGCGTAATCAAGTAAAAATCCGGGTATGTTATCAGTTCTACCTACTTGACCAATTGATTCATTTGGCAGGTCAATACCAGTCGACACACCTAGGCCAAATTGTCTAAAATAGTAGCGCATTTTATTAAATGTTTCTTGTTTAATATCTAATGGATTGTTTGGGACATAATTAATGCCTGCCATTTTTAAAGCCGTATTAAACATATAAACGTTCGATGACACTTGCAAAGCTCTTAAATCATCAATATCCCCAAATTCTTTCCACGATTTCTTCGGCTTAGAACTTCCTTTAAAATACATTGGTGCATCAAAGAAATGTGTATACGGCTTAATCGCTTCTGTTTGATATCCAGTTAATAAAGTAGCACCTTTTACAGTTGACCCTAACTCATAAGAACTTGTCATCGTTCCTAATGCATAATCTTCTATTTGCATACCGCCATCTTTATTTTCAATTTTCTTTCCTGCCATTGATAAAATTTGACCGTTTTTCGGATTCATCATTACTACGAACGCACGATCCATCATCGGCTCTGCAGCATGAAAGGCTCGTAAATTCTTTTCAAGACTTCCCTCTACTCTTTTCTGTAAATCCATATCGACTGTTAACATCAAGTTATTTCCACTTTTTCCTTCAGTCACTTTTTCTGTTCGAACAATCTTCCCTGCTTTATCCATAATATTTTTAGACTGTTCTTTCGTTCCATGTAGTGCATCTTCGTATTGTTTTTCAATGTAACTTTTACCAATACGGTCGTTTCGATTATAATCACGAACTAAATAATAATCTAATTGTTCTCTTGGCAACCCTTCATTTTCATTAGAAACGCTACCTAGTATAGAGCGCAGTATTTTATCATTTGGGTATTCACGTTCCCAATCTACTGTCGTATCTACCCCCGGTAAACTTGCCAACCTTTCACTAACGACAGCATATTCATTTTGACTTACATCTTTTTTAACGATTTGCGGCGTCATTTTATACCCCGCATTCATTTTGCTTTTAATGGCTAGTACTTCTAGGTCTTCTTTTGAAAGTTCACTTAATTCTTCTTGTGTAATTCTTTCCCTACGTAACTCTTCAACTTTTTTATCTAATTCTTTCCCTTCTATCTCCTGCTTTCTAAATTTACTCTCATCTTCTTTCGTTACTTTCGCTGCTGCCCGCTTTTCATTTAACTGCATCCAAAAATCCTTTTTATCTGTTTCTGTTAACTTGTCTATGTCCTCTTGCGACATTTCAATTAGCTTAGCTAAATCTCTTGCTACTTGTAAAACTTCTTTCGAGTCTACTCCTCTCATTTTCGTATATGTAACGGTTCGCAATGGTTTATTATTTACAATAACGTGACCTTGCCGATCAAACATTTTCCCTCTAGGAACGGGAGTGCTTACCGTTACATCTTCCTTTTTATTTACTTCATTTCTATACGTTTCTCCATCAATGATTTGTACTTTACCTAATTGAATTATAATAGCTGAAAATAAAAGAAAGACAATAAAAAATAGTACATTTAACCGAAATGGAATATGAGTCTTTTTCTTTTTCGATAGTTTTTTCTGCTCCTTTTTCTGTCTCATTTCGCTCCCTCGCTTCATTCTATTAACATTTCTACGCAAAGTCATTATGTATCAAATTTATTTATATGATATATATAG
>NZ_JBEUTW010000612.1:0-1832 GCF_040492675.1 Bacillus sp. AP50 | reverse complement strand
AATATCAAACATTTTATCTTCACCAATTCCTTTAACAGTTACTCCGTTATGAGTTCCGCCTTTCGCAATGAGATACGCAACTTTATTAATAATACTTGAATTAAAATGAACACCGCCTTGATCCCATCCATTAAAATCGTTAAATTCACTGTAATCATCTGGATAAGGTACTCCTAGTGAAGATGGAACAGAAGCTGGGTTTTCCATATCACGGAAAACAGATCCTGTTTGTTCTCCCATTGTCCAGTTGAAGTTTCCATTATTTACGTATTTCTCAATAGATGTTCCCATAATATCAGATATTGCCTCATTAATCGCACCAGATTCCCCGTAATATTCAAGATTAGATTCGCTAGAAGTAACAGCGTGAGTAAATTCATGTCCAGCTACGTCATATGCTTTAACAATAGGATCGCCATATACAAGCATACTTCCATTATTAGCACTTAATGCATTCTGCCAATTTTTCGGATCATTCGTCTCTTCAGAATCCCAAGCGTGTACAACTGAAACTACCTTTTGTCCCTTATTATCAAAGCTATTACGCTTGTATTTATCTTTATAAAAATCAAATACTTTTGTTGCTAAGTAATGAGCACTTACTGCTTTTGGATCGTTAAATGTTGCCGAAGTACTAGTCGCTAATGTACCAGGATAATAGCTTTCTTCTTTAGTAATATCTCTGTAATTCACATCATATGTTTCAATTCCTTGCCCTCTTGTATAATCAGCAAGAGCATATTTGCCATTACTTTGTTTAGAGATACCAAATGAACGAGAAATACCTAAATCATCTTTTCCTGTTCCAGTTAATGATGTAAGACTGCTTTGTTTACTTTTCTTTAAAGCTCCAACTAGTTTGTCACTGGCTTTTAAGTTAGATTCTTGTACCATATTTTTTAACATATCACCATTTTGTGCATTTACTAAATAAGTACCAGAAACATAGTTTGGTGTTGCAGCTTCAAAGGTAACTTGGTATGCATTTTTAGCTTGTCCATTATTTTCATCAACAAAAATAACCTCTTTAACTTCCGGCTCAGAAATAAACTTGAGATCGTTTCCGTACTTCGTATAAATAAATTGTTTTGCTTCATCTTTTGATAGATTAATAGGTTTTTTCAATTCTTCTTGTTTTAAATTTTGTGCGCTATCACCTGAAACACTTTTAATAACACCATTATTATCTACGTGTGCAGTTAATTGATGTCCATATACTTCTTTTCCTTCGTATGTTTGTTGCATACGCACAAGTGTAGTTCCATCATACGAACCACGTTTTTGAAGAACTTTATAATCTACTCCTGCTTCTCCATTGACTTGTTTTTGGGACAGAGCTTGCTCTGTTTTCTCCTTAAGTGCATCCTTTACTACATTTTCTGGTGCCTTTTGTGACGGTTGTGTAAGTTCACCCGAACGGAACGATTCCTCTTGAATTTGGACTTGTAGTTGATCTGTTTCCTCTGCATGACCTACGCCATATGGTGCCACAGCTGTTAAAGCTAATCCTGTTGTTAATGCTACCTTAGTTAATGTCTTTTTGTTTTTCATTATTTCACCTCGTATAATTTTTGAAATAGAAAGCTTGTACAAAGTATACTGTCTATTTCTGTCGGAAAAAAGAGAAAATACGAAATTTATGTAACATTATGCAAAATTACATAAATTGTGGTCAATATTATAAATAATGAACGGAACACATATGTACATTAATTTGAATAAAAGAGAATCCTTATAGACGCTCATCCAATTGGTTAGTTATTAATTATCTATATTCATTCTAATAAAAGTATACTTACATCTAAATAACAACATAAAAACCCACTCTTTAC
>NZ_JBEUTW010000611.1:0-2069 GCF_040492675.1 Bacillus sp. AP50 | reverse complement strand
CCTACACCTGAAGAATCAAGTTTTAATATATTCGTAAGACCAACATATAAATAAGTAAAACCAAATAAAAAAATAGTTCCATTAGATAGGATAGTCCACTCATCGGATTGACTTCCTGTAAATAATAAATATAATGGTGTCAAAGTTTGTAATGCCCCTACAAATAAATTAAAGTATCCTACACTTTTGCTATCAATAAGTTTAAAAGCTGCTAGTGAATTCATAAATAGAACTGCACCGACAAACAATAATCCAACATTAGTCATAGTATCCCCTTCTCCTACTTAATATTTTCGATAGGATGTTAATTCTTCATGTAGACAATTCTTTCTAACAAAACGATGACACTGAAAAAATATAGACTCCATATCCTCAGTATTATGACTAAGTATGCGAATGACAAAGCCTTTACATGGTGTAGAAGATATTCCAATTTTCATATTGTTAGTGTTAGAAAGTGATGTTTTCAATGTTGCAATTAAATCATTTGTAATGTTCTCATTAATAACTATGAAAGTACCATAATGGGAATATTGATTTAATATTCCCATTTGATCTAACGACTCTTTGAAAGGGTTTAGCAATAGATGATCGTATACTACAAGTTTATTTTCCATATATATTTTTGTTAACGAATCAAAATATTGGTATGTGAACTTCTCCATATTTGGCGACCAACCAGGCGTAACTGAATCGCATAAAATCAATGTAGAATTATTTTGCATATATATATTTGTTTTTTGCTTATATGCTGCATCCTTGTACATAATTAACGGGTCTGGTAAATACTCCATAACAGCATTCTCACCAATATAAAAATTCAATTCTTGCAAAGCATAACTATTTGGAGTCTTGTAAACTTTCGTTGCTGATTGGCTTGTTATATATGTTTTCGCATCTTTACCAACATTTATATTTATAGAATAGAAATCTCCTTTTAAATAGCCTCCACCAGAATTCATAATATAGTAATATGCTCTACCATACTCATCCAAATATATTGGCTGCGTTACTTTTAAGGCATCTTTATGATAAACCTTAATAGGTACGGTTTTATGTCTCTTTTCCATCATATCAATGTTTAAGACACCTGTCGGGGATTTCATTTTTTCAGTCCTTCTAACATAATGTTCTGTCTCATCCAATTTATTAATTCTTGTAAACCTTCCTCATCCTTCAAATTTGTAAAAAAGTATGGTTTATTATGTCGGTAATTTTTCGTATCCTGCTCCATAACTCCAAGATTAGCTCCTACATAAGGTGCCAAATCCGTTTTATTAATTACAAATACATCCGATTTGATCATTCCTTGTCCACCTTTACGCGGAATCTTTTCTCCCTGTGCCACATCAATAATATAAATTGAAAAATCCACTAGCTCCGGACTAAATGTGGCAGCTAAATTATCACCCCCGCTTTCAATAAAAATAATATCTAAATTATTATGTCTAATCATGAGTTCTTCAATTGCTTCAAAATTCATAGAAGCGTCCTCTCGAATTGCTGTATGCGGGCACCCCCCTGTCTCTACACCAATAATTCTATCTTCTGGTAAAACACCTGTTTTCAATAAAATCTTTGCATCTTCTTTCGTATAAATATCGTTTGTAATTGCTGCAATTTCATAATCTGTATTTAGATGTTTTGTTAACTTTTCAACTAACATGGTTTTCCCAGCACCTACCGGACCACCGATACCAATTTTAATAGGCTTTATCATTTTATTCTTCCTCCCTATGACATGAAGACCCTTACATTTACATCTTCATGTTGCATTTGATTTATTTCGAATTCAGGATCATTCAATCCAAAATCCTCTAATGAAAGTATTTGAATTCTATCAATAGATTTGCAGATTAATTCATGGCATTCTTGTAATAGTTTTTGACCATCTGTTTGTCCAAGAGGAATGGCTCTCACACCGTTTTGAATTATACTTCCAACACTTGAGTATAAGAAAACTAAGAGCGTTTCTTCTATTGTCATTTTCAATTCCGCCCCTAATATTCCGTATACGATACTCGGATGACCTTGTAATTTATTACCCATAATATTTTCTTTATATATAT
>NZ_JBEUTW010000610.1:0-4295 GCF_040492675.1 Bacillus sp. AP50 | reverse complement strand
GTGTAGAAAGTTACTAACACATTCAAATCAATGCATATTCCAAGCTTTAGTATTTTCTGTTACGGGGCAATAAGGTGCAATGTTATCTTTTGTTAAAAACCTTGGTGGATCTTTCTTTGGAAATATTAGTTTTGGGGAAATATAGTAAGGTATCTAAAAAAGAACAAGGTATAAAAAGATGTACCTATATAAACCAAAAATTTAGTTGAGCTGGATAATAAAAAAAGGTAGGAGATTTAAATGGAGACGAAACAAGATAATCTTATTTACGTATGGGATGCATATTGTGGATGGTGCTATGGTTTTTCAGAAAGTATTAAAGGATTTTACAAAAACCACACTGAAGTACCATTAACGGTTTTATGTGGAGGGTTATTTTTAGATAATTTACCAATGAAAAACTTCTCATATATAGAAGAAGGAAATAAAAGAATTAATCAACTTACAGGTGCTGAATTTGGTCCTTCATATCAAAAATTGGTGGAGGAAGGGACTTTTAAAATGAATTCGAAAGATGCTGCAATTGGCTTTTCAGCTTTACGCTCATTAGCGCCAGACCGTTTATTAGAATTCACTTCGGCTATGCAAAAAGCGTTTTATTATGAGGGCCAAAGTCTGAGTGATCCTGAAACATATCGCAAAATTGCAATCGAGCATGGTTTGGACCCTGAACAAGTATTAGAACGTTTAAACGCTCAAGAAACAATAATAGATGTCCAAAATGATTTCAATAAAGTTCGACAGCTTGGTGTTAATAGCTATCCTTCATTACTTTTACAAAAGGATAATCAAATTATTCCTATTGGTGGTGGCGTAATGACACCGGATAAAATTGAAGCGCGTTTTAAAAATTTATATTAAGAAAATTTAGGATACAGTAGCAAACATGTTATCTTAGACCACCTGACGTTGATCTCCGGAATATTCGCTAGTACTATTACACTTTCAGATAAATGGGAGTGGGAGATTTTATCGGAACAAGATAAAAATATGATAATTAGTTAATAACTTTAACAAAAGGAGAATAACATACTATGTTTAAAACAATCGATACAAATCAAAAAGATGTGAAATTAACGGTGTTTAGTTCGGACGAAAAAAGCTTTATGGTCACAGCAACATTAGTTGAGAAAGCAGGACATGCATTTTTAATAAACTCAAAATTTACTCAATCTGATTCGAAAGAAATTGTTGAGTATCTGAAAAAAAACAACTTATCTCTAGATAAAATCTTTATTATTCATGGGGATCCAGACTACTACTTTGGATTAGAGAGCATTAAAGCCGTTTACCCAGAAGCTATAGCGTATGCAACAGAGTCTACTGTTGAACATATCGTTCATTCTGTCTTAGGGAAATTAAAAGTTTGGAAAGACGCCCTTGGAGAAAATGCACCAAGTAACGTGGTATTACCTCAAATGTTTAAAGAAAAAGCGATTGATTTTCAGGGGTTAACATTTGAACTAGTAGGCTTAGATCATTACAGAACTAGCCTATTTAATAAAGAACTAAAAGTATTAATTGGTGGTATTGATGTATTTAACGAAATACATGTATTCTTAGCGGATACGAACTCAAAAGCGGCTATGGAGGCATGGGTTGAGAACTTGAAAGTATTACAAGCATTACATGCTGACATAATTGTGCCTAGCCATGGATCAATCGAAAAATCCCTAAATAATCAAGCACTTACTGCGACAATGGATTATCTAAGAACGGCGGTTCAAGCTTCTGAGGAAAGTGGAACTTCAAAAGATTTTGTGGCAAAACTTGAAGCAGCATATCCAGGCTATGCAAATAAAGGTGTATTAGAATTAAGTGCAAAAGTTGTAACAAAAGAAATACCTTGGGGTTAATGATATGAATAAATATCAAAAACTATTACATGAAACGTATGTGTTAACTGGCGAAGGGAAATTGGATGCGTTCAAAACGTATTTAAGTGAAAATGTATCTTGGACAGAAGCTGCTGGGTTTCCATATGCAGGTACTTATATAGGTCCAGATGAAGTAGTGAAAAACGTACATGAACGTCTTGGCACGGAATGGGATGACTATAGTGCTAAAGATGAAATTTATACTTTTAATAACAATACTGTTATCGTGTATGGAAAATATAGTGGAACATATAAAGCTACAGGGAAGTCATTTGTAGCAGATTTTTGTCATCTTTATAAGTTTGATGAGAACGATAAGGTTAAGAAGTTTATTCAAATTGTGGACAGTGCAACTGTTAATGAGGTATTAAGTTAGAGTTAATCGTTTCTAATATGCCTTGTATAGGGGGAGGTTAGGATAAATGAAATTCCTAACATTACCCCTGACATTACATTTTGGGGAAGGTTTCTCCTTCTTCAAGCTTTTTATAGAAGAAAACTTATTTAAGTAGAAGAGGTAGGTATATATGAAATTAGAGAAAAGTTTAATAGTAATAATTATTTCTGTGTTTATTTTAGGAATTGTATCGACTTTGATATTTCAAGCTTCCACCGGTAATAACAAAGGGAACTCAATAAAGAGCGAAAATGTCGCTTCTGTATCAAAAGAAGTAAAAGAAAATGAAAAGAATAAAAAGATGGTAGTTGATTTCTATAATGAAGTTTTTAACAAACATAATATCGATATTATCCCTAAATATGTTAGTGAAGATTATAAGCAACATAATCCTTTTGTTGCTGATGGACGAAAAGCCTTCATGGATTTCTTTAAGGAGGATTTTGTTAAAAATCCTAATTCCTCTGCAGAGATTAAACGTGTAGTAGCTGAAGGGGATACAGTTGCTCTTCATGTACATTCTCGTACTAATTCTCAAGATAAGGGAGTTGCTATAGTGGATATATTTCGTATCAAGGATGGAAAGATTGTCGAACACTGGGATGTAATTCAAGAGATTCCAAGTGAAGCAGCTAATGATAATACGATGTTTTAGATAGAAGATATATTTAATAATTGTTTAATTGATAGTGCTTTGTAGAATTTAGAAATTTAGATAAGTAAAGGAGATGTCCCAGTACCATGCCTGGGACATCTCCTTTTTGTTGTAACGATATTTAATTTATTGTTATTTGTATTTTTTTATGTACTACTATTCAAGTACATATCATTTTAGGCGGTTTTCTTTTATCCCGCATTAACGGGCAGTAAGATCCCCATCTCAAAATTCAGCGAAAGCAAAGAAATTAGGTGGGGGGCGGGCTGATTAAAGTTTCACTTTATGCTTCTATATCTTTTCCCTCTTCTACACCAGCAAAAGCAAATCAGATAAAAATGTAGGGCTTAAGTAACTAAAATAAAGAAAAAGCCATACAAGTAGTATGACTTTTTTATGAAACAATTAAGCTTTTGGCGCAGGTGGTCTTCCGTGGTCGTAAGCAGGTGCACCAGTATTACCATCAGCTATACCCCAAGGCTCCCCGTGTGTGTAAGATGAAGACCACCCTTCTCCATGTGTATATTCTGGAGAAGTACCAATATGCCCATCACTAAATGCTAAATCAGGTCTTTGTGGTGCAGGTGTGTCACCTTTGTTTAATGCCGAAAATTCTAAGTTGTTACTTATACCAAAAGTCATAATTCCAGCTAACGTTAAACCTGCTATTGCTAATCCAAACTTTTTCATTACTTTAACGCCCCTTTAGCTAATAGTTTTTTCTTTGCTTCATTACTCATATAAAAATATTTACTAGCCTTCACATGATGTTCCTCTGCATAAAATTTATTCGCTAATCGTTCTGCATATTCTTCAATGCAATCCCATAACTCTTCTTTTTTAAAGTATGAAACTCCTGCTAATAAAACAGCTTCTAATTCTGTAGTGTTAGACGTGTTGTTCAATTTTTCTAAAATTTTAAAGCGATATTGATATTCTTTATTTGCTAATTCATTGCAAATGTTTAAGCCTTTTTCGATGAGTTGAGATGCTACTGCCGTTTCGCCTAATTTTAAATTTTCATCTGCTTGTAAATATAGGGCTTTAAAGTGATTTGGTATATTTTCTGTAACCTCTGATAAGTGACGAATTGCTAAAGAGGATAGATTTTGATTTGCATATAATAGTCCGATGTTATTTCTAACACGTAGTAACAATGTTCTTTCATTTTTACTTTTTAGAATATCTATGGCAGTGTTAAAACTTTCTTCGGCTTGTTCAAATTGCCTTAAATCTATACAAGCTAATCCAAAAACATTGTCACATAATGCTACATTAATTTTATAGCTTGTGTGTTTAGAGAAAATATCTTTAGCTATTCGTATGTAATCAATAGCTAAAAGCGGTTTATAGATTTGATAATAAA
>NZ_JBEUTW010000609.1:0-1916 GCF_040492675.1 Bacillus sp. AP50 | reverse complement strand
AATATTATTTTACCATGTTAAGTTGTATTGTACATTGAGAAATTTGGTATACCTCTTTATTTGAACGTAAAAAGCCCTAGAGGGGCTAGGACTTTTTGACAGAATGAAAATGATTCAAAAAAGGACTTATATAACGTAACATATGAATGTTTCATAAATGTATCGTAAAAGTGAACAAAATCTATATTTTGTTATTTTACTCCATCTCTTTCTAATGCTTCTTTTAGCATTCCTTCAGCTTCTTTTCTAATTTCTTCAGGTGTCATCTGGTCCACTGGTTTATAATTACCGTTTTTATCGTAGTCGGCTGTGTTAGTTTTTGGCTCATTTGTAGATGGCGGAACAGATTTATTAGGGTTCTCGTGTGTTATAACTTGAGATGCAGGAGATCCCTCTGTTTTAGACCTGTTTTGCTTTGTTAACTCTTCTTCTAACTTTTTCACTTGATCATCAAGAGCTTTATTTTCTGTTTCTAATGTTTTTATGTTTTTGTGAAGTACCTCATTTTCTTCAACGATTTGTTCATTAAAGTTTAGTCGGTTCATAGGTTCTTTTTCTGGTGATATACCTACTATAATAATTGCCATTAACAGTAGTAATCCTGAAAAAACGAAATGATTTTTTGCTGTTTTTTTTAATAAGAGTTTAATAAATCCTTTAATTAAATAATAAATCCCGATAATTATAGTGTAAGTGAACGTCATAAACATGGTATGGAAAATCGTTCTAGATGTGAGGCTTGGGAATTCTCCAATTGTTTCATAAAGCGCACCATATGTAACCATCAAAATTGCAGCATACATTATCGTCAATATTAAGACGACAATTAAAAATTTTTTAAATAGTGTCAAAGCTATTCCTCCTGTAAATCTTAGATGTATTAGATAATTTAATAAAAAAATAAAAGTACTCTTTTGAGTGCCTATTTTAAGCAGATACAGTAGCTTTACCTTAACCTTTACGGAAGATACCCATTAATCCACCGATCATTAAAGCTATAAACGCGAAAATAAGACCAAAAATACCATCAATAAGACCTAATACAAATTCAGTTGTTCGTTTCATTATAATCTCTTTAATTATGTAAAATGTAAGATTTCCGAGCTTATCATAGCAAACAATCAATTCTAATATTGTCATATTATGTCGAACGGAAACAAAAAAGCACTCATAAGAGTGTTTATCCTTAAATCTAATGTTTTTTACTAGATTTTTTATGTCCTTTATTTCGTTCACAAGCTACACCATCGCCATCACGATCTAAATGCGAAGCATAAGCTGGGCTATCTGGAGTTATATCGTAGTAACCAGCATTATTTGCATCTGTACAGTTTGCAAAGTGAACTTTCTCTTGTTTAGGTGCAGCTTGTTGCTGAGGTGCTGTATTAGCTGCAGCTTTTTGTTGTTCCTGTTCTTTTGCTCTAGCTACTTCTTGTTGTTTCTTTTGTTCTTCAGCCTTTTTCTGTTCTTCTAACTTCTTTTGCTCTTCAGCTTGTTTTGTTCTTCGGCTTTTTTCTGTTCTTCTATTTTCTTTTGTTCATCTTCTTTTTTAGTTTCTTGTTTTGGTTCTTCTGATGTATTTGCTTTATCATTTGAACCACAAGCAGCCAATCCCATAAGTAACACGCTGCATGCTAAAGCCATTAATAATTTTTTGCTCATAATTTAATTCCTCCAAGATATATATAATGTAATATTTCTGGACAATCTTATTAAAATAAACATCTGTATATTGTCATATCGTGTCGAATGGGAATAAAAAAGATAGCCATAACTCTCAATGGAAAAATGATAAGAATTTACCGATGGATATTAGAGCAATATCCTCTATTTTTTACTAATATTAAATAATAGTTTTTATCAAATCTATCGGGAGATGTGGTTTTAATGTGGGGTAGGGGCTGTCTCTTATACAC
>NZ_JBEUTW010000608.1:0-4497 GCF_040492675.1 Bacillus sp. AP50 | reverse complement strand
CATGTGATGCATCTCTTTTTCTTACTACTTATTGTTTTTATTTCCTATATATTCAATAGCTTCTTTTAATAGCTCATCAAAGTTAATAGGATAATCATGATCTAAGTTAGGCACAACTTTATACTTATGTTCTATATTCTTATCTCTTAATAATCGTACAAATTGCTGCGTGGATTCGAAACAATCTTCATCTTGATCCCCGCATACTATATATCCTTTTATATGTTTATCCTTCAGCACTCTTAGCAACTCATCCCATTCTTCAATCTCGGGAAGCCACGGTGCTATAAAAACAAAACCATCCACATCTATATCTTTTTGCAAAATCGTATATAAAGCTACTCTTGCCCCTGCAGAAAAACCACCAATTATTACATTTTCTACTGTATGATTTTCTATAAAATTATTGTAATGCTCTTTTAATTCCTCTTTCCCTCTCTCTATGTCCTCCCAAACAAATCCATCTGAAAACTCAATTTGTGAAGACTGTGGTAAAGCTAACATATAATCTTGTATCAAAACAGATTTCCAATATGGTTCTACTATTTGTATATTTTCTTGGTTACCATGCAATGTAAGTAGTAGATTTCCCTCTTTCTTACTGTATATATATTTCACATCTGGTCTTTCCTTTTTATGTGCTAATTCTTCTCTTTCTTTACATAATTGCACCATTGTATGAAATTCTTCAAATTTATGTAGTGATTTTAAATCTTCATCGGAAATTAAATACTCATTTCCATACCAGAATCCCTTTTCTATAATGGCCTCTCTCATTAAATGTAATGCTTCTTTTTCAAGTCCCGATGCACTTGCGAGTGCATACTTAAAATTATATATTTGCGCCTCATTCCCTATTACACCTGTAGCGTTTTCCATTATATAATTGTACGCTTCAAAACTTCCTTTATTTGCATAACAACGTAACGTTTCATTTAATAATTGAATGTAAGTCATACTATTTTTCATGTACCAATTCCCCCGCAACTTTTTATAATATTTATTTTGCGAATCTTTATACCACTTTGTATAACCCACGCTAACAATACCTTATTCTCAAAATGATGCTTAATAGTTGCTCTTCCCTGTCCAATACATTTAGTATAAATAAGAATAGACTGAAAAATCAATATTTTAACAAACAAAAAAAGACAACAATATATGTATTGTTGTTTTCATTACGTCTACCCACTCTTTTGTTTTTTTCTATCTGGTTTACTTGAAACTAAATAATGTTTTTCTGAAATATATAAGTCTCTTTTTAAGCTACGATTTAAGTAAGGTCCTAATTTCATTCCACATATGAGGCGATCTTCGCTACCTTCAACAATTGGGAACATTTCTTTTTCTGTTACGTATTGATCTACTGCTTTTTGTACGACATCAATTTCTTTCACTAGGTTTAAATTTTCTGCTGTATGTTCAAATACCTCAAGCGTTTCCTTCGTTATGAGAAAAACATTTGTTGGAAATGCAGGTAAATATGGTTTTAACAAATCATAATTTACTGTATAATCATCATTTACTAATACTGTATAAACGATATTAGCATTCGTTTCTAAAAACTGAGCCATCGCTTGTTCTAATTCATCTTTCGTAATTTCCCGCTCTTCTTTTCCAGTTCTGAAAAAGCGAAACATCGCATCGCCTCCTTTTTACTATATTATAGCATAAAAGAAAACTGAAAAATCATAAAAAAACCCATTGAAATAATTTTTCAATGGGTTTCTTTATATTTATCGTTATTTTAAGAATGCACTTAGCATCCATACATGCTGTTCTAATGTTGTATGAATTGCTAACAGCATGTCAGCTGATGTTTCATCGCCAGCTTCACCCGCAACTTCCATACCTTCTTTTAATTCTTGAATAAGTGCAGAATAATCATTCACTAATGTTTGCACCATTTCTTCTGCAGATTCTTTGCTTGTCCCTTCACTGACACTAGATGTTGCGAGATATTCTTTCATTGTCGCTAATGGTTTACCTTCTAAAGCTAAAATACGTTCTGCTAACTCATCAATATACGTTCCAGCCTCATTATAAAACTCTTCAAATTTCTCATGTAATGTAAAGAAGTGTGGCCCTGTCACATACCAGTGATAATTATGTAATTTAACATATAACACATTCCAGTTTGCTACCTGCTTGTTTAATACTTCAACAACATTTGTTTTCGTACTCATACAATCACTCCTCTTATCATTTTGTAATGTTTATCTTTTAATAACTTAATTACATTTTACCATACATTCCCTTTCCTTTCGAACAATTAGCTTATATGTAACAAAGTTTTAACACCTTTAATGCTTCCCTAATATCATTTAATTCATGTATTTTTTCAACCACTTCATACGTCTAATTGTCCAAGCTCATACATATGCATAATAGTACATCAAGCTCATCATAGTAGAAAGAGGGATAACATGGACAATCAACAATGGCAAGTAGCAAAGAAAGTAGCTGCTACTTATATCGGAACTGTCGTTGGAGCTGGATTTGCTACTGGACGAGAAATTGTTGAATTTTTCACAGTGAATGGATTATACGGGACAATTGGCATATGTGTAAGTGGATTTTTTTTTATTTGGCTTGGCACAAAGATGATGTTACTTTCATCACAAATCGGGGCATTTTCAGCGCAAGAATTTAACAAATATTTATTTGGGGATGTATTTGGGAATGTTGTAAACACATTATTATTACTCGTTTTATTCGGCGTAACGAGCGTTATGTTATCAGGGGCTGGTGCAGTATTTGAAGAGCAACTTCGCTTACCAAGACAACTCGGTATTCTCATTACAGTTATCGCTTGTCTCATTATAAGTAGCCGCGGGTTACAAGGTGTTTTTGAAGTAAATACACTTGTCGTACCTATTATGATGATTTTTATTATCGGACTTGCTATTACAACCTTTTTTCACGGTACACCTCCTATTAATAACACTATTCCTGCAGAGAGCTGGAATATGAAATGGATTACTAGCCCTATTACATATGTCGCCTTAAACCTTTCTCTCGCCCAAAGTGTTCTCGTCCCATTAGCCAGTGAAGTAAAGGATCGAAAAGCCATTTTTTGGGGTGGGATTTTAGGTGGTGCTGGACTTTCTTTAATTTTATTATGCAGCCATTTAGCAATCTTATCAGTCGATCAATTTTATCAATATAACATCCCAATGGCTGAAGTCATAAGAAGATTTAATGCAACTTTTCACTTCTTCTTCGTTCTCATTATTTTCGGTGAAGTTTTCACAACTTTAGTTGGTAATGTGTTCGGAATGACAAAACAGATGCAATCTATTACTGGGTGGAAAAATCACAATATTATTTTCTTCATTTTACTAATTAGTTATTGCTTTAGTTACATCGGTTACAGTGACTTACTTCACATTCTATATCCTATCATCGGATGGGTAAGTATTGTTATACTTCCAATCATTGCGTTTAAACAACTTCAAAAAACATAAAAAAGCATCCATGTTATTGGATGCTTTTTTATGTTCATTCACAATCATCACATACTTCCCAGTACGGTCCCATTTCTAATGCTAAATACGGCTTTAACTGCAACCGAATCATTCGACTAGGCATGCGTTCTAAAACAAATTGAATACCTTCTTCATCTTCGTCTAATTCAACTTTTGAAATCGTAATTTTTTGCATAGTCGTAATGGGAATTCCATCTTTATATAAAGTGATTTTCACCTCATCGTATTCATTAAAATACAATTCGACACTCATTTGATTTTTCAGTATTTCATCACCAATTTTAAATGTATCATTTTGTTCTTGGATTATATATTTCCATCCGCCTCTATCTTCTTTCGGAGCTGTTTGAAATAATGTCTCCAAATCCTCGTATAGCATAAGATAACCCCTCTCTTACTAAAAAACGATGAGTATTTTATATACCCTTTATCTCTATCACTATCCATAGCTATTGTACCATATATCACCGTTCTTACCGTATTCATTTGCTTCATACACACTTATAAAATAACTAATTCTATCTCCATTATTATGTATATTACCTCATTACTCCATACACTCTTACAAGTTCAAATAACGACAGACTTTAATCCATGCAAATATTGTCTACTCTCCGCTTTTATTAGCTCACAGCATTCACACTTTTACATATAGTAAGACTACCACAAATAAAAAAGGAGAGTGACTTATACCACTCCCCTTAAAAGAACTTCCCTATAGCTGCTAAAACTAATACGATTATTAAAATTGCAAATAATAATGAGACAATGAAACTAAAAATAGGTAACGCTTTCTTTTCATTCTTCTTAAATAGTAACTTTAAACTAAGAAAAATATTTACTGGTACAAGTATAAAATAAAAATATTTAACAATTTGCACCGAGCTATTCGAAAGTGTTTTTAATATAAACACTTCAATTAGAAAAACAATAAAAAATGAAATACTTAGCCAAAATGAGACGTAACTAAGCCAAGAATGTCTTTTTGTCCCCCAATACACTCCCATAA
>NZ_JBEUTW010000607.1:0-2982 GCF_040492675.1 Bacillus sp. AP50 | reverse complement strand
ATAATAGATGAATTGAAAAAGATATGGAGACGCTAACTTATTTTAAGTACTTTATAAAATTTAGATCTTGATAATCTCAAAGCATATAAATTGTTAATGAATTTATTAAATAAAGTGTATAAATTTCCAACATAAAGAACAAATTAATAGAGATGTTATAAACTACTATCACGAAAGGGTGTAAATTATGCATACAAAACGTTGTTCGCATAAGAAATGTCAATGCTTTATTGTTCCAACCTATATTCTGGAGAATTTAGCACAAAACGATATAGAAGCCGCACGAATCAGTTTAGCAAAAAGTCGCCAAATTCGAAAACGTAGAAGCTTGAAAGAATATGATATTAATGGGGTTGTCGCTTTAACTGATGCAGGAGCAGGACCTAAAGGTGAATCTGCACGCCATGTATATGATTGTAATGGTGGAAGAGACCTTCGAGTTAAAGAGGTTAGAAAAGAAGGAGATAGATCAATTGAGGATAACGCAGTTAACCATGCGTATGATTATGCTGGTATAGTACGTGATTATTACAAAAATGTGTTCCACCGCAATTCTATTGATGACAATGGTCTTGATCTCATTTTGAATGTTCATTTTGGTCATAACTATCAAAATGCTTTTTGGGACGGGGATGAAATGGTGTTTGGTGATGGGGATGGAACTATTTTTACTAGTTTTACAAATTCACTTGATGTTATAGGGCACGAACTAACACATGGAATTACTCAATTTACTAATGGATTAGAATATGATGGACAGTCTGGAGCTTTGAATGAACATATTTCGGACGTGTTCGGAATTGCAATTAAGCAATCTTATTTAAAGCAAACGGCAAACGATGCGGATTGGTTAATTGGTGCTGATATAATGGGACCAACATTAAAAGGACAAGCTCTTCGTTCAATGAAAGCACCTGGCACTGCATTTGACAATAAACTAATGGGTAAGGATATGCAACCAGATCATATGAAAAACTATTATCAAGGATCTCAGGATAACCACGGTGTTCATATAAATAGTGGTATACCAAATAAAGTGTTTTATCTTGTATCTATGGAAATTGGAACAGATAAAGCAGCTTTAATATGGTATAATGCAATGCACAGCTTATTTGCAACTACTAATTTCAATCAATTTGCGCAAATTGTAACTAAAGCAGCACAAAAACTTGTAGATAGTGGCGAAGTTCCGCAAACAGCTGCAAAAACAGTAGAATCAGCTTTTAAATCGGTTGGTTTACCTTCTTAATCAGATTCTGTATCATGAAGGGAGGGGCTAATATGCATATTAAGTTTAGTTGTACCGGGGGACTAGCTAACCTCCACTTAACCTTTCAGACAGATACGATGGATTTACCAGAGGAACAAGCTAAGGAATTAATTAATTTAATTCATCAATCTAATCTTTTACATCTTAAACCAAGTGAAGTAAATGGGGCTGCTATCCAAGGAGCGGATGCTTTTTCTTATGAGTTGGGAATAACAGACGATGAGAAGAATGTATCCTTTTCAGTAAACGATTTGACAGCTCCAAAAGATATGCTCCCCGTTTTAGATTATTTACGCAATTTAGCTATTAAAGAAAAGATGGAAAAATAATAAAAAAACCAAATTCTCAATTAGAATTTGGTTTTTTTATTATTAACAACATCTTATGTATTTTTAAAATTTATCTGCTAAGCATACGTGATGAAAAATTGTGTTATAAAATAATATTGAAATCTTACTAATCCTGTTTGTTTTCTGAAAAACCAAATTCATTTGGAAATTGAGATGTTAAGTAATCTTTCTATTGCTATTTAAATTAATTATTAAAGAGTCTTCGCTAAAACTAACAAATAGAATTGGTGTAATTTTAAGAGTAATCCTGTAATATTAAATAAATTCACTGCAGATTTCCAACTATGTATTTTTTACACAATAAAATAAAGATTGAACCGAGTAATACACCTTGTTTAAATGTCAGAATAAAAGTCCAGCAAAATAAAATTGCTGAACTTTTATTCTTTATTCTTTCCCAGTCTACCTAAGCTATCTTTAATAGTTGTTTCCCCAAGTTGAGTATATAACAATGCTGTATCTTGACTAGTATGTCCAAGTTGCTGCATCACTTGTAACGAGTCTTTCTCTTCCATGTATAACTTATTTGCCAATGTATGTCTTAATTTATGAGGAGACATTCTTTTTCCATAGGCCTTAGTATATTTTTCTACTATATCTTGGATGGCCCTAACTGATAGAGGCTGTGCAGTATGTTTATACTTCGATAAAAACACATTTTTTAATTCTTTTCCTGGTGCATATTTGCTATCTCTAATTTCCATATACTTTTCAAGATCATTTAACGCAATTGGAGTAATCCATACTGAATCTTCTTTATTTCCTTTTCGTATTACATCAATTAGCCTTTCTTTTATATTTATATCTTCCATACGGAGATCGGCCAATTCACTTACACGAATACCACTACCAAGAAAAAGGGAAAGAATAGCTACATCACGATCTTTGTCTCTTAGAAAATAGAACAATTGATGTTTTGTTAAAGATTTTTCATGTTCGTACTTAACGTAATTCAAGAATTCTTGATCGTCATCATTATGAAATATCTTAGATCTCATACGTTTTGCACGGGCATTTAATGTTTCTTTATCTTTATGTATTTCAATTTTGGCCATTACATTTCTATAAAAATAACATTCTCCCTCATCATTCTCTGATAGGGAAGTAAGGTACTTGAATAAAGACTTTAAGGCTGAAATTTTTCTGTTAACAGAGGAATTCTGCATGTTTTGTTGTAGTTTTAGAAACCTCATGAAGTTCTCAACATCTTTTTTCTTTAAATTCTCCAAATCAGAGAAGGATATGTCTTTAATAGGCTTAAATTCAATAATTTGTTCAGATAATAGCCAGTTAAAGAAGACCCTAAAATCATATACATAATTCAGTAGGGTGGAGGGAGAGGCATCATGCAATTCTTTGTAC
>NZ_JBEUTW010000606.1:0-1812 GCF_040492675.1 Bacillus sp. AP50 | reverse complement strand
TATAGTGGATATTTTTCGTATAAAGGATGGAAAGATTGTCGAACACTGGGATGTAATTCAAGAGATTCCAAATGAAGCAGCTAATGATAATACGATATTTTAGGTAGAAAATCTATTTATAGATTGTTAAAATGTTTTTTCAAAATAAGTAAGATTGCGTTAGTAAAAATATCCTTAGAGTAATTCTTTCTTACTAACGCAATTTTCAACTTTTTAAGTCCGTAATTATACTTGAAATCACCGCGATACCTAATACTATCCTCTATAGTTTATAGGAATAGTATCTCCCTGACTAAAGTTTTCAAGAAAGGATTTTTAAATGTTTTTTAATTCATTGCATGATAGCAGAAATTTAAAGTGGCCTCTATCAGTTCGTTATAACCTTTCTTAAAGTGAATAAATCCTCTTTTTATTTTCTCATTTCCTCCATTTTAAATATGCCTTTTTAGGATTTCAAATCTTACCTTTTCATCAAATTTATCTGCAATGTATATTACAGTTCCGGCAAGATATTTTAGTCCATAAGCTACGGATGTCATCCAAAGTTTATTTAGGAAAGAAAGATCTTTAATTCGGTGCTTACTTGAAAAGAAAATCATATTGTTCACTCCATTTCTAAAGGTGATAGATATTTTAATAGTCGTCTTATTTATTGTTTTAGTTGCGTAAACAAGGTACGGTACAAAATGTACTTTGCTATTTTGAACAATTTTTTTGTTTGGGAATTTGTATAGAGATAGAAATAATAAGAATAGTGAATAAAACCCTACTAAAGTTTAGTAGGGTTAAGTAGATAAAGATGTAGAATGGATAATTTAAGAAATAAAGGACATAAACTGTGTTTCTTAATTTCTTTGTGTAAGACTCTTAACAAATAGCGTTAAATAGTATGAGGAAGAACCAACTAAAATAGCAAATGGTATTAGAATAATATCAATACCATTTACAATTACATAACCAAAAAAACCAGTCCAAAAGCCATTACAAAAAGAACAGTCTAAAAAAATTTCAAACAATTCATGAATACTACGTAATTTTTCACGTGTGTACTGAAATTTTATTTCAAATAAAAATGCGCGTACCCCTAAGGATATAAATAGCAACAGGCTTATACTTATATTTAAATTCATTTTCTCACCTCCAATTCCTATTTAAAAGTCGTAATAAGTTGTTAGAAAGTTGAGGGTTACAAAATAATTAATATTTAGCTGGGATATTTAATAAATCATTTGAAGGATAGTTACCCCAGTAAAAGCTAACATAATGAAATGAATTAAAGTATATTTTTTTCTAAAGATATGGCCCAATGGATAAAATCTAATCTATTAACCTTAACTTTTCTGGCTCTATAGACCATATGGTGAAGTCCCTCTAAATCAACTAAAATATAGCGTTGAGGGTTAATATCCTGATTAAAGGTAATTACAGCACTGTATTTAGAACGTTTGTCCATATTTTCGATTAAGCTATAAGGATTTTTTATTCCAATCGCATTTTTCCCAATATCGTATCCAACAAATAAGAATTGATTACTTGTAGTAAGGACAGCTCTTATCTGTTTATCATTGTATAAAAATGAAAAAAATTTTTTTATATCAGTAGTATTTAACTTTCTATCTTTATGTAAATTCAAGATATCACCTCCCTATAGTTATCGAAATTTAAGTAACTATAGTTGCAAGTGAATTGTAAAGAGACTTATTAGTTTAAAGGTTGTTGCTGAATCAATCATATTAAGGCTAAATAATATTATTAATAAATTATTATCTAGTATTTAATAATGATTATTTGATATAAAAATAGATTCAATAC
>NZ_JBEUTW010000605.1:0-2238 GCF_040492675.1 Bacillus sp. AP50 | reverse complement strand
AAAGTAGTATACAATAAAGACATTTATGGAAACAAACAACAAAATGCTGAATCGCAAAAGGTTCCAGTTAAAGTAGGAGATTATATTGAGTTGACACACCTAGAAGGTGTGCATAGAGCTACTTTAATAAATGTAGACAGCAGTAAACAAGAAAGCTTTGGAAAAAAAGTCATGTACCAAGTTACAAAAGAAGGCTTGAAGAAAGTAGAAAAAATGCCAGAAACAACAGTTTTAGATGGAAATCATTTTGGGTGGTCTTTAAAAGGATATAGTGATAGAGAAATCGCAAAAGTTGATTATAATAGGGCAACAGAGAAAATGCAGGTGAATTTAGAAGCAGGCGTACCACATTCTTACTTTAATAATACGTATGCAAGTATTACAGTAAAGAATTCAACCGGTAGTGTTGTATACAATAAGGATATAGTGGGAAATAGTCAACAAACTGCTGAAAGTCAAACCGTGCCGGTAAAAGTGGGAGATTACATTGAGTTGACCCATATAGAAGGGGAAGCAGTAAAGGAAAAGACACGCGCTACACTTATTAACTTTGAGAATAATAAACAAGAATATATAGGCAAAAAAAGAATCTATCAAGTTACTTTAACGGGATTAAACAAAATAGATTAATATGAAGAACATTCTAATTATTAGTTAGATGCAAATAGTCGTTCATTATGAACGGCTATTTGGCTTTTATTTAACAATACGCTCTCTTTTTTATATACTCTCGTTGCCATCAAATGCTACATTTTTTTATAAATATGTTTTTGAATTAATAAATGTTTAAGTGCAATAGATTTGAGAAAAAAGAAACAGAATAGTAGGGTATTTGTTGATAAATCCTCTCAAATATTACAATGTTTTACATATTTGATATGATGTAAATGAGTTCTATGTATATTAAGGGAGGAATGGGAATGAAAAGGTTTATAACACGTGCAAGAGGTAATACAGTCTCAAAAAATTTAGTTTTAATGGTGTTGTCGATGGTTTTAATGATATTTATGATTACACCATCCAATGATGTATCTGCAGCCAACCTATCAAAAGCAGCTACATTAAAAGGCGTGAATTTATTTAATGGAAGTTGGACAGTTGCTATACAGGCAGCAAATTTACAATATGTTTCTGCTGAGCCTTTGGGAAATGTAACAGCAAATCGTAATGTAGTTAATGAATGGGAGAAATTTGAATTAATTCCGACTGGAGAATTATATACGTACGCTTTAAAAGCCAAAAGTAATGGGAAGTATGTTTCGTTTGAGCCAAATGGTAGAGTAGTAGCAGATCGTACATCAATTGGGACATGGGAAAAGTTTATCTTATATAATGGTGGAGACAATAGGATATATGTATTACAAGCGCTCAGTAATGGTAGGTATATATCAGCAAATGGTGGTAGAGAATTAACGGCTACTAGTTATGTAGCTGGAAGCTGGGAAAGATTTGTTATTGTATACTTCTAAACTTTGAAGTGTAAAGGGCTGCAGGTAATTAGCAGTCCTTTTTACATGCTAAATAAGGACTTACTGAGGTTATAATGAAAAGAAAAAGAACCCTATAGGGTTCTTTTTCAAGGCATATTAACAGTAAGGAGAATCATGAAATGCTACTTCAAATCTTTATTAGGGGAAAGATTTTGAATAAGCTTAACATACATCTATTTTTACATAAATGTAAGATATAGTAAATTGATAATGTTTATACTTACTATTACTAATATTCAATTAAGATAGTTAACACTATGTATATAGTGTTAACTGGTGTTTAGTACAGTATACATTTAGAAATTTAATATTAGATTTCATTTGTTAAAAAAGCTAGAGAAAGTAGTTATGAAAGCAATGAACTAATAAAGAATTTAACAAAATAGTTATTTTGTTAAATAAAAAGCTATGTCTTGTCTATGTAAATATATGTTTGGTTTATACAAACTGTGAGTATTTTCAAGTAAATTATTTGTTTATAAACAAATATAAAGAGCGTCCTCCAGGACGCTCTTCCACCCAAACTTACAATGAAAAAGAATACGTGACATTGTATGCGTTTTTTTTCTCTTTGTGTAGTTTTTCAACAAAAAAGAGCGCTTTTAAAGGCGCCCAATGATCAAGATTTATGTAAAAAAGGTGCACAAGATATGGTATGTATGCTTCTTAATCTTGGTGCAGATTTAATACAAAATCCTTATTTGAAAACAAGAAGCCTTAGAGTTAGGGCTCTAGGGCTTCTTGTTTT
>NZ_JBEUTW010000604.1:0-1085 GCF_040492675.1 Bacillus sp. AP50 | reverse complement strand
AGGGAATCATGAGTCTCTTATGGAAGATAGAGGGTTTTATTTTGATCTGTATACGAGTCAGTTTAAAATTTAATAAAAAAAATGAGGTTTCTCTAGAAAAGAGAAGCCTCATTTTTTTATTTGTAAACTTTATGAATTACTTTTCTAACCAAATTAATTATCCGACCTGAAAAATACTTATACTTGCAGATACATTTGTTAAAGAGCCACCATCACTATTTGAGAGAGTGATAGTACCTGCTGAAGAGGTGTTATTTATTAAAGTCAATGTTGAAGGAACAACTGTTACGGTAAAAGCAGCAGTACCTTGATTTATTGTATGTGGTGACCCCGTACCAAAACGTCCACCTGAAATTGGTGTACCATTTAGTTGGAGGGAGAATTGGTTTTCGCGAGAAGCTTGTAATTGAAACTCTGCTACATATGTTCCTAGTGTATTAATTATAATATTTCCAGTACCTGTGATGTGGCTAAGGGCAGTTCCTGTTATAGGTCCATTTGTGTTAAAAGTAACACTACTTCCTACTGCAATTGATTGGTTAGTAGTATCAAAAACATATAGATAGTTTGTTAATCCTACACTAGCCGCCCCGGTAGGCCCAGTGGAGCCAGTAGAACCAGTAGGCCCGGTGGAACCAGTGAAGCCAGTAGGCCCGATGGAACCGGTAGCAGCTCCAGTAGCCCCGGTAGAGCCGGTAGTCCCAGTGGAACCGGTAGCTCCAGTAGCCCCGGTAGCTCCAGTAGGTCCGGTAGAGCCGGTAGTCCCAGTAGAGCCAGTAAGTCCAGTGGAACCGGTAGAGCCAGTAGCCCCGGTAGCTCCAGTGGAGCCAGTAGCCCCGGTAGTCCCAGTGGAACCAGTAGAGCCAGTAGAGCCAGTAGAGCCAGTAGCCCCAGTAGAGCCAGTAGGTCCAGTGGAACCGGTAGCCCCGGTAGCTCCAGTAGCCCCGGTAGTCCCAGTGGAGCCAGTAAGTCCAGTGGAACCGGTAGCTCCAGTAGCCCCGGTAGATCCAGTGGAGCCAGTAGCCCCAGTAGCCCCGGTAGCTCCAGTAGCTCCAGTAGGTCCGGTGGAACCGGTAGCTCCAGTA
>NZ_JBEUTW010000603.1:0-3953 GCF_040492675.1 Bacillus sp. AP50 | reverse complement strand
GCTTATAGGAGAAATTAAAGTGCTCAATAATTTTATATTTCGAGACCACGTAGTGGCGATAAGTGCATGTTTATTTGTCATATTAAGTTTGTCAATATCAACTTTGTCGTCCTTGCTACATAATAAATATTTGTTATATTTGGGGAAGATTTCTTACAGTCTTTATTTATACCATATTATATCGTTGTTTTCCCTTATATACATGCTCCATGAAATATTACCGTTGCCTATTATTTTAATTTTTTCACTTGTTTTTTCGTTTATACTTGCAATGCTTTCGTATGTATATGTAGAAAAATTTGCATTCGGAGTCGGAAAGTATGTAACAAAACAAGTCGATAGAAGAGAGAAAGGGTTATCTGTAAAGAGTGAATTGCAGGATGTTATTCAGAAAAGGGCGGTGAAATAATTGAAGCAAGAAATGAGTATAAAAGATTTTCAACAATTACTGAAAAGAAGATTCGTAACGATTATTTTAACGATGTGTTGTTTAACCGCTTCTTTAGTTCTTATCTCTATGTATGTTTTAAAGCCGTCATATCAATATTCAACGCAAATTCTTGTTGGGAATTTAGATGAGTTTAATAAGGAAAATTCAACAAATAAAACACAAGAAAATAAGCAACTAGTAACATCGTATGTTGATATTTTAAAAAGCCCATTAATTATTTCAACAGTCAAAAAAACTTTGAAATTAGAGCAATCAAGTTATGAATTAGCACAAAAAATATCGGTTGTGAATACGGACAACTCACAAATTGTAACTGTTACAGTAAAAGATTCCAATCCGAAAATCGTGAAAGACATTGTAAAGACATTGGCAGAGCAATCACAAAAAAGCTTTCAACAGTACACAAATGTACAAGGGGTGAAAGTATTAACTGATCCTGAGTTACAGGAACAGGCTGAAAAATTGTTTCCGAAATTTCAACTGATCATTCCTATTTCTTTAATTGTTAGTTTTTTTGTTGGGATAGGTTTAGCTGTATTTCGAGATTATTTTGATGAACGTATATACACGGAACAGGATTTAGAGAAAATAACAACAGTCTCTGTTATTGGTCACATAAATATGGAACCAAATAGAAAAAAGAAACCTACAGAGGTTGATAAAAAATCATCTATATATCGAGGTGAACATGTCGATGTTTAGGACAAAGAAGCAGCTGCCATTCAATTTGCATGATGATCTGATGAAAGAGCAGTTTTATACGGTGTATCACGAGCTGAAAAAATCCGGAAAACAACTGTTCACAGTTAGTTCAACGAAGGACAGAGGTGTTGTTGCCTCGCTTATAGTAAATATGGGTCTAGTGTTTGCGGAAATGAAAAAAAAGGTGTTACTTATTGATGTGAATTTTTCTGACCCTAAACTACATGTATTATTACAAAGTGATCACATGATAACAGTAAACGATATAATAAGCTCTTCCTCCTGCAATTATGAATCTTTTTCTAGTAATTTGTCTAATTACTTATATTGTATTCCTGCAAAAAAAACAGTACATACAGGGACGCCTTTAGTTGCTATGGATGAATTTGATAATGCGATTGCTAAGTGGAAAGAAGATTTTGATTACATTTTCGTTTATTCTTCTGAAGTATTTGAGCTTCCTGCTACGCACATTATTGCAGGGAAATGCGATGGAGTGGTTTTAGCAGTTAAAAAGCGAAAAGATTCACTACGTACAGTGCAAAAAGTAATAGCGGATATAAATAGGAAAGAATGTGAATTAATAGGTATAATTTTATATTCTTGAATGTGGGGGTAACGATCCATGATTCGTGAAACAAATCAAGCCAAGTTGTATACGATTCCGGCTCAAGAAAAGCCTAGCATATTGAATCGAAGTGTAAAACGCTTGTTTGATATTATATTTTCAATCATATTGTTACTATTAACAATACCAATTATGTTGTTCTTTTGTATTATGATTACCTTAGAAACATCAGGGGCTCCAATATACTTTCAAGAACGTTTAGGTATAAACGGGAAGAAGTTTAATGTATTTAAATTAAGGTCGATGGTAAAGGATGCTGAAATGAACGGACCACAATGGGCAAAAGAACATGATCAAAGAATTACAAAAGTTGGATTGTTTATAAGAAAAACGAGAATTGATGAATTACCACAGCTCTTAAACATTTTAAGAGGAGATATGTCTTTTGTAGGCCCTAGACCAGAGAGAGAGTTTTTTTATAATGAGTTTGATGCGTATATTCCAGAATTTAAGGAACGTTTAATAGTAAAACCAGGATTAACAGGATGGGCACAAATAAATGGAGGGTATAATCTTGATCCAAAGGAAAAGTTGAGGCTGGACATGGAGTATATTGAAATGAAAACATTTCGGATGGACATCCGTATTTTATGTAAAACCGTTTTAATTGTATTGAACGGTAATGGTGCAAGATAAATATATATGTAAACAAACAACATATGTAAGTAGGTTACTTGCAAAGGAGAACTTGTATGGGTAGATCTATTCTAAGCAATATTATCCATCTATTTTATAGTACGATTTTAGCTAACCTTCTTCAGGCCGTCAGTTTAATTGTTTTAGCAAACTTTTTTAACGCACAACATTATGGGATGTTTAGTGTTGCCATAGCAGTGACGTTTGTTATGTTATTTTTTACAGACTTAGGACTTAGTAATACGTTTCTTCGAGAAGGGGCAAAGGATGGAGCAGATTTAGAGCAGATTTTATCATCGTATATAAAAATAAGGATGATTCTACTTATTTTTATTTCTATCATCGGTTATATTGCTATTCATTATATGTATGCGGATAAAAATTTAATTTATATGATGATAAACGTAATGTTTTTCATGTTAATAGGATTAACTTGGCAAAACATAGGGATTGCCTATTTTCAACTGACGGAACGTATGAAGTATATAGCGCTCATAAAAGTTGTATCAGCATCAGTTGTCATTATAATTACATGTTTTTGTATTTTCGGAGAGTTACCGGTGTATGTAACAGCTCGCTTATATGCTTTTGGGTATATGATTGGTGGTTTATTCAGTATATATATCATGAGAAGAAAGACGAAAATGAATATGAAAGTCGTAATTCATAAAGCGTTATTTTGGCAATTAACTCCCTTTATTATTAGCGGTTTTTTAATAATGAGTACGCCACAATTAGCGCCTATCTTGCTTAACTATACATTGCCATTAAGTATGGTAGGTGTTTTTGCAGTGGCGTACCGGATGCCGGCAGCTTTATATCAAGTACCAGGGGTAATTGCAGGTGCATTTTTTCCGGTGCTCTTTAAGCATTATAACCAGAATAATATAGAAGAGCATACGAAATTAAATTTACTTCAAATTAAATCAATGGCGATTGTAGGAATATGTATGACGATCGGTTTATATCATTTAGCACCATACTTTATTTCTATATTTTTTCATGAAGAATGGAGGAATGCAGTAGAACCACTCCAAATATTATCATTTCTTATTGTGCTACAAAGTTTAAATATTGCCATTGCTGACGGTTTAACGACGAGTGGTTGTCAAAATAAGAGGACTGTTGTGCAGTGTGCAGCATTGGTGATAGGTGGGGTTATGCTTTATAGCTTTAGTAGTCTTGGTGGAGTGATAGGAGCGGCATACGCTATGGTTTTATTTGAAATAGTCGCTTTAGTGGGATATATAGCGGTAAGTGTAGTGAAGAAAAAAATTGTATTCCAAATTGTAATACCGTATACAATTTATTTTGGTGTAACCTTTATTGGAGTGCAATATATATTGCATACATATCATTTAATTGCGCTTGTTCTTAATATACTAATTGTAGTAGCTGCCATATTCCTATATGATTATGAGCTAAAAAAACTTCTTCTTTCTTTTATAAGAAAAATACGCAAAAAGGATTATATTACGAAACAGGGGATATAGCCTATGGAAAATAATATGAAAGTATCAATGGGATGGATTATTC
>NZ_JBEUTW010000602.1:0-2224 GCF_040492675.1 Bacillus sp. AP50 | reverse complement strand
AATGAAAGGAGTTTTTATGTAAATCAAAAAGTTATAAAAATCTATTAATTTTTATAATAAGATAAAAAGCTTTTCGGTTCATACACATTATTAAATATGTTAATTCTAATAGAAAACTAGAGGTGGAAAGATGAAAAATTTTAAAGGTATGTTGATATCATCACTTGCAATTACAACTTTTGCTGGGGTAGGTACGACATTTGTAACAAATACAGTATATGCTGCTAATGACAATTCTAGTAAAATACTAGTTCGTTCTAATAAGAGTATAAATACAACAACTAGCTCGAGATTGCCTGTATTATCAGTCAATCCTTATGATGAACCTAGATTTTCGAGACAGGGATATCTTGAAGAGGCACCTTTAGGAATTAATGCTCCTTATGCTTGGGGAATTAAAGGAGGAGATGGTCAAGGAGCAACTTTTGTAGATTTGGAAGAAGGCTGGTTATTAAATCATGAAGATTTAGTCGGTCAAAATATTGAATTTATGTCTGGAAAAATGAGTAATGATCTTTCTCATGGTACTTCAGTTCTAGGTGTTGTTTCTGCAGCTGACAATCGGATTGGGAACATTGGGATTGCACCAAAAGCAAAGGCAAAAGTAATTTCAGTGATCCGAGATAATGGGAGAATCGATGTAAGAGATGCTATTTTAAGTGCCGTAGATTCTTTACAGGCTGGAGATGTTTTATTAATAGAAGAATCCTTTAAATATGATGGATATGGAGATGACCCTTTACCAGTAGAAGTATACCCGAGTATATTTAACGCAATTCGCAAAGGTACAGATAAAGGCATTATTATTGTAGAAGCAGCTGGTAATGGTGGGATTGATTTAGATGAATTTAAAGACCGTAATGGTAAACAGATTTTAAATCGAAATAGTCCAGACTTTAAAGATTCAGGAGCTATTATAGTTGGAGCATCTACTGCAAGAGTTCCTCATAAACGTTTAGGTTTCTCTAACTATGGTAGTAGAATTGATGTATATGGTTGGGGAGAGTATGTTGACACATTAGATACATATCAAAATCAAAATAGTAAAGGACAAAAAGTTACAGATCAGAGTATAATGAATCGTTATACTTCTAATTTCCGTGGTACTTCTAGCGCTTCGCCTATAATCGCTGGGGCTGCTGTATCAATTCAAGGGATTGCTAAAGAACATTTAGGTAAGGCATATACACCAAAAGAATTGAGGGCAATTTTAAGTAATCCTAATACAGGCACAAAGTCTAATGACCCATCATCTGATAAAATAGGGGTTTTACCAGATTTAAAAGCGATTTTGTCTAACCTTGGTTTTCATAGTGATTTGACTACCAATGATTCTATGGTATTTCCAGATAACGTAGAAAAAAATGAAGGAAAAGAAAATTCAACTTTCGTATTTCCAGGTGAAGAAACAAAAAAAACAGGGGATAAAAATTCAACTGTAACATTCCCAGAAGAAGATTTAAAACAGGAGGAAAAAGAAGAGGGATTAATTGTTTTTCCTGATTAATAAAAAATACTACCTTCCATTTGGAGGTAGTATTTTTTATTTCTTGTCATTAACAAGCAGGCATGAAATTTGTATTTGTTTATCTTTCATAATGAACTTAACCACAAAGTCGAATGTTTGACTGTTAATTAACTTTTTCGTCTCAATCAATTACATGAATCAATCTAGAAATGCTTGCTGCAATGCTTTCAGTCCATCGCTGTATATACCATGAAACAGATTTATTGCCTCTTCATCACTAACTGCAACAGGAGTGAACGTACCAGACCACTCTACTAACGATGTGTTACTTTCAGTACCTTCTTTAACTTGGATTGTAGATAAATAATTAGTGACCGGGAACGGTGCATTCATGATTGAATACGTGTAGTAGCGTTCCTTATCATTGAATACTTCTAAGCGTTCTATAATTGTTTCACCATCTGGATTAGCTAGATGACGTACACGACCGCCTTCAGTTAATTTACTGCTAGGTATATAAGGTAACCAGTCTGGAAGGGAGTTGAAACCTCCGATTAATTGCCATACTTGTTCAGTTGATCCGAAAATTTCCATAGATATAGTAGTATATGCCATGTTCATTACGCTCCTTTTCATCCCGGTATTTACGGGTAAATAATCAGTAGAGAATAAATCGCCCCACTGATTAAAGTTTCACTTTATAGGTCCATAACTTATAGTGAGAACGAATTTTATCGTGGATTTTTTATTTAATAT
>NZ_JBEUTW010000601.1:0-2831 GCF_040492675.1 Bacillus sp. AP50 | reverse complement strand
CTCTACTTTTTATACTAAAAGCCTTGCCTACATAAATAATATTGTCATTATAATCTTTAATGAAATAAATACCACTGTCAGATTTTTTCAATTTATTATCTAATTCTTCTATACTCATAAAATGCAATTCACTCATACTTCTCTCTCCTTAGCGGTTTTAAATCGTAAAAAACAAGCAAGGTTTCTAAAAAAGTACTTAGCTGCCCTAGCATCTCTTATTTTATCTCTTGCTAAATGTCAAAAAACTGTTTCTATGTTCCTCAACTATCAATATGATTATTAATAAAATTTTCTATCGTTATTATCTCGCAATTTTATCATGTAATTTCGAGATCGTTTCCTCATTTAAATTACTGTGTTTTATCGAATAAAGGAAATATATTACTACCCCAATAGTAATCCAAATACTAAAGTACACCCATGTCCTTAACGGTAAATTTAGCATTAAAAACACACAGCATACAATTGCAACGCATGGTAATACAGGTACAAAAGGTACCATAAATCCACGTTTTAAATTTGGGTGTGATTTACGTAGAATAATAACTGATAGACAAACTAACGCAAACGTCACCAAACTACCGATATTAACTAAATTAACTAATTCTTTCAAATCAATAAACCCAGCTATTATAGAGCTCCCTATTCCTGCCAATCCAGTTATAAAAGTGGGTGCTCCAGTTTTCTTATTAACTTTCGCAAATGATTTCGGTAACAATCCATCACGACTCATTGCAAAGA
Source organism: Bacillus sp. AP50 (assembly GCF_040492675.1). Lineage (NCBI taxonomy): Bacteria > Bacillati > Bacillota > Bacilli > Caryophanales > Bacillaceae > Bacillus > Bacillus sp. AP50. Next base: position 2,090 of record NZ_JBEUTW010000601.1, on the reverse strand, counting down.
ATACTCGTGTTGCCGCATACATATTGGAAAAAATAACAGCCATAAGGCCAATTACCGCACCTGCAGCAATTGCACCAGCTACTTTTCCTTGTCCTACAACTTCCATTACATAAGCCATCGCCTCAGGAACATTTAATTCTTTATAGGAAACCATTCCTGTCATAACAAGGCATACCATAACATAAATAATTGTACATATGATTAATGATGCAATAATACCGATCGGAAGATTACGTTTCGGATCTTTTACTTCTTCTGCTGAAGTTGCTAATATATCAAAACCCGTAAAAGCGAATAAAATAGCTGCTCCACCCGTAAAAACTCCACTTAAACCGTATGGTGCAATTGGTATCCAGTTCATTGGTTTTACATAGAATATACCAACCGTAATAAACAACAAAATCATTCCAATTTTAATCAATACCATTGTATTATTGATTCGTTTACTTTCCCTCGTACCACGGGATAACATCCATGCTAATATCAATGTAATGATTACTGCTGGTAGATTCACAATACCACCATGCGAAGGAATCGTTACTAGAGCTTTAGGTATCTCTAATCCAAATCCCTTTATTAAATTGTGGAAATAGCCTGTCCATCCAGTAGCGACAGCCGCTGTTGCCACGATATATATTAATAGCAATGACCAACCTACTAGATGAGCAACAAACTCACCAATTGTTGCATATGAGTATGTATATACACTACCAGACGCCGGGAGTGTAGAAGCAATTTCCGCGTAACATAATGCTATAAATCCACATATAATTGCTGCAAGTATAAATGAAAAAACAACTGCTGGGCCAGCATTTCTTGCTGCTACTAATCCAGTTAACACAAGAACACCCGTTCCAACTATCGAGCCTACCCCTAACATAATTAAATCAAATGCTCCTAATGTTTTCGTTAAAGTCTTGCTTTGATTATGCTCTAACAATTGTGTAACGGATTTCTTTTTTAGTAAATTACTCATATTTTCTGTATCCCCTTTAAAATAAGGTTTATTCTTCTCGTTAGTGTTGTATATAAATTTACTTAGTTATTAACTAGCCTCATAATATTTCTTTTACATTAAATAGATTTAAAATATTATATAAATTCGCTTCTCACTTACTAGTTAAACTAGACATTTCCATAGATTTTTGCGTACAACGTTTCATAGCTGAAATGATAGCTGTTCTTAAACCTTTTTCTTCTAGCGTTACTACAGCCTCTATCGTCGTTCCACCTGGAGAACAAACCATATCCTTCAATTCACCTGGATGTATTCCTGTTTCCAATACCATTTTTGCAGAACCTAATACAGCCTGAGCCGCAAATTTATAAGCTTGTTTTCTCGGCATACCGCCAAGTACAGCAGCATCTGCCATGGCTTCTATAAACATATACACATATGCTGGAGAAGAACCACTAATAGATGTAACAACATCCATTAGTTTTTCATTTATGACCTCCGTCTGGCCGAAAATATTAAATATGTTCAGTACCTCTTTTATATCTTTTTCTGTAACCATTTCATTAAAACATAACGCAGACATTCCTTCTCCAACAAGTGCCGGTGTATTAGGCATTACTCTAACAACTTTTAACTTTCTACCAAATTCATTCTCAGTGCTCTTAATACTTTTCCCTGCAGCAATAGTTACAACGATTACATCATTTTTTATTTGATCTTTTATTTGGTTAATTACCGATGAGTATAAATCTGGTTTGGTTGATAAAATTAAAATGTCAGCGCTGTTAGCGACTTCATTGTTGTTAGTAGTTATAGTTATGCCATATTCATTACTAGCATTTTTTAAATTAATGACATTTAAATCTGAACAAATTATTTGATCTGGAGAAACTATATTTTTTTTAATCATCCCACCTATCATAGCAATACCCATGTTTCCACATCCGATGAATCCTATTTGTTTATTCATAATAATTTGCTCTTGCTCCTTCTACTCTAAATTTTATTGATTTTGAAATTATTATTCTAAATAAGGGCTATTACAATTACTTGGTTTATCAATAGAATTTCAAAATTCTCCTTCCTATATAGAGCTTACATATACCTCTAATAACTTCTTTGCTTTCGCTGA
>NZ_JBEUTW010000600.1:0-1906 GCF_040492675.1 Bacillus sp. AP50 | reverse complement strand
TGTAACACCAAACTCCTGAGCAATTTCATATTTCATTTGCTCAATTGCACTTGCTGCAGCTGCTATTAAGATTTCGTTTGAATTATTATTTTCGCGAATTTGCATTTTTTAAACACCTCCGTTGAATTTGGTAATATCATGCTCTATTTCCAACAAAATATGCAAAAAAATTATTCGTTTAGCTATTTTACATATATACCTAAGCTTTCATCCCTTATGTGGGAATAAATAAAGGTATAGGTCATACCCTATACCTTTACCTTCTTCTATCCTACTTACTTTTAAATTCCCCTATTAACCCCTGTAACTCTTGCGAGAGCCAATTTAGAGAATTTGCTAACTCTGCAATATCTTGTACATATAGTTCTTGCTCTTTCATACTTGTCTCCACATTACTACTACTATTCACATATGTATTCGCAATGTGTGATAATTCATTTATAAACTGAACAATAGTTTGATTATCTGTTAGAATTTCACTTGAATGATTCGAAGTCGCTTTAATTTGATTTGTAACAGATTGTGCAGATTCTGAAATCTTTTCAAAAAAAGCACCACTACTTTGAACAAGTGTTATTCCTACTTCTACTTCCTTTGAACTCTTCTGTATGGATCTTACAGCTCTCTCTGCTTCAGCCTGGGTTTCACCAATTAATTTAGCTATATCCCTTGCAGATGCCTCGGTTCTTTCCGCTAATATATGTACCTCGTCCGCAACACCTAAAAATTCTTCCCCCATCTCTCCAGCACATGAGGATTCAGTAGAAGCATTTAAAGCTAATGAATTTGTTTGATTTGAAATGGTTGTAATTACAGTAAGAATTTCATGAATTTCCTTAGATCGTGCTTCGAATGCATAAATACTAGAAGATACATCCTGAACTGTATCTTGGATTCTTTTCATTTGATTCACGATTTGCTTAATCAAATCTTTTCCCTCTACAGAATGCTGTTCCATGTCTTCCAAAGCATTGCCAACTTGTTTTGCAGCTCCTTTAATTGCTTTCATCTTACTTTCCATTTCTTGAACAATCCCTAAACATTTTTGCACTACATATTCATGAGAATGTGCTCCTAAATTTAATCCTGTAATAGCACTTGCAATTTCTTTAAAGGCTATGCTATTCTCTTTTGTACTTACCGACAATTCCTGTGAAGATGTCGAAACTTGTTCAGCAGTCTCCCTTACTTTATCTAAAATCTTATTAAACTTTTTAATAGTGTTATTAAAATAGATATTAGTTATCCCTATATCATCAGATCTTTCATTCAATTTAATACTTAAATCCCCTTCACCAACTTTACGTAACCCTTCTTGTAAATCCTTTAAAGGCGATAGAGAGTTTCGTGAGATAAATATTTGAATTGTAATTGCGATAGTTAATGAAATTATAATAAATAGTAAACCTTGTATCATAAAGTTTTTCTTTGTAAGTGGAATAATAGAAGCTTCCAAATCCGCTGCAACAATTGCAATTATATTTTTATTTTCATCTGTAACTGGCTCTAAAATTGTTACCCAGAACCCTAATTCATCTTCATACACTTCTGTCATTTGTGCCTGTTTTGTTTGTATTACTTTATCATATGTTTTCATCCAATAAGTAGGCTGCTCATAGTATTCACCTGGTTTTACAGAAACAGTATTTGCTAATTCTGTATCCAAAGCTACTATTTGTAATTCAGCTTTTTCATTTAGCTTGGCTCCTGTAACATATGTTTGTCCAACACTTTTCATATCTTTTATAGATTTATTTAATTGCTCTGTCAATTTTTCTTTCTTCACTCTTTGAGCTGTGGGGTCTTTTGCTACATCTCTTACTATTTCTAGATCTAATTGATTTAATACCGCATCACCTGTTTCAAAAGACTGCCTCTCAAATATAGACATCATACTATTTTGAAA
>NZ_JBEUTW010000599.1:0-2946 GCF_040492675.1 Bacillus sp. AP50 | reverse complement strand
CTCTAATCCTATTCCAAAAAACGTTGTAAATACTGTCATAAGAAAGGTAGTAGTATAAATAATGAATAAGTTTAATCCATAATAGTTGCTTAATATATAAACAGTTATTAATAAGCACCCGCTTAGTACATCCATGCAAACGACGAGTTTCTTTTTATCAACCTTATCAGCAATGACACCAGCAAATGGATTCATAACAATCATTGGAATCGTTCCTAATATGAGCGTAATCGCAAAATGTAACGCAGATCCGGTTATTTGTAAAACATACAATCCTAATGCAAAACTATAAATTGAGCTACCGAATAGTGATACTGTTTTTGCAATTGAATATAAACAAATATTTCTTAGTTCTTGGTTTCTTTTTTTATTTTCTATATGTAATCGTAAACTTCCCATCACTTTTCCCTCACTTTTCTTTGTATTACATAAAGTGTAAATTCTCGGGTTAACCCAATATCAATACACTGTGTTTAAAAATTACTACAAAGAAATGAAAAAAGATGGGGTTAACCCCGTGCACATCAACTGAAGATATTAGTGCCTCCTACAACGATAAAAAATAAAATGATTAATAAGATCACATGTACAAATGCAAATTTTTTATTGAAATCTAAAAAATAATATGGTATCTTCTATTACGTTGATTAATTACATATGAGAATCATGTATAACTCCAAGAATATGGCTTGGGGGTCTCTACCAGGAACCAACAACTCCTGACTACAAAATGCGTCTTTTAGCGTTTGTAGTCAGGAGTTTTTTTGTTCTACGGTAAATAATGCAGAGAAGGGAATATAAAAAATGAATTTCAAAGTATTTATATTAGCTTTAGCAACGATAGCGGTAGGTCTTGTAGAGCTTATCGTTGGAGGAATATTGCCAGACATCGCTAAAGATTTTAATGTTTCATTAAGTTCCGCTGGTCAATTAATTACAATTTTCGCCTTTACTTATGCAATAGCAGGTCCTGTATTATTGATTTTCACAAGTAAAGTGGAAAGAAAAAAATTATATATTATTTCACTTTACATTTTTCTAATTGGTAATCTACTTACTTATTTTAGTCCGAACTTTACTTTTATGATGATAGCAAGAATTTTAACTGCTATGAGTACTGCTTTAGTTGTAGTACTTTCCCTAACAATTGCAGCTAAAATTGTTAATCCCGTTTATCGAGCAAAAGCATTAGGATTAATTTATATGGGTATTAGCTCTTCACTTGTACTAGGAGTACCACTAGGCATATTAATTTCAAACACATTTGGCTGGAGAATTATTTTTTTATGTATAGCTATTTTATCATTGGGGTCTATTATCTTAATTTCAGTATTTTTAGATAAAATACCTGGAGAGGAAAACCGAACTCCTTTATCTATCCAATTAAAGGCCGTTTGTAGTCTTAAACTAGGATCTGCCCATCTAGCTACCATGTTTATGTTAGCAGGACACTATACTCTATATGCTTATTTTACTCCTTTTTTAGAAAATAAGTTTCACCTAAGCCCTTATTGGATTAGCATATTTTATTTAGTGTTTGGTATAGCTGCAGTAAGTGGAGGAGCGTTTGGCGGTGTATTATCAGATAAAATAGGCGCTCAAAAAAGTATTGTGATAGTTATTACTCTATTTGCTCTAATCTTATTTATATTACCGTTTACTGCAGTTTCTATTATCCTATTTATTCCTGTTATGATAGTTTGGGCTGCATTGAGTTGGGGGCTTGCACCACCTCAACAAAGTTATTTAATCCAAACTGCCCCGGATACGTCAGATATACAGCAAAGTTTTAATAATTCAGCCCTACAAATAGGAATTTCACTCGGCTCTGCAGTTGGAGGTATAGCTTTAAAACAAGTACATAATGTCGCCAATATGGCCTGGGTTGGTGGATCTTTAGTTTTATTATCTTTAGGTTTGGCTATCTTTTCTCTTACTAGACATACACCGACAAGAGACTGTCCAGTGAGTGCTAAACATTTAGATTAACATTCTCTTTTTCTTTTCATCGTAAAAAGTATAGATAGGAATCGTCATAAATAGTCCCGTTATAAAAACGGACTTTTTATGACGGGGTTAACCCCATCTTTTTCCGAAAAATGAATATGTATAAATTTCTTCTCCTTGAACAAAGAAATCCTCGTACTTTCCCCCTCGTATCAAATAATTTGAAGTACTTTCATCAATCGATTGAAACTGTAGATTTTGGATTTCTTTCGTTACTTTTACAGATGTAAAATTCACTCTGAGTCTAGGTGCAATTTGGCTATTTATACTAAATTTATTAAATAAAATAAACGAACTTAATAAATAACTATTGTGTTTAAAAAGGGAATTTAATTCGCACAATAAGAACTCCTCATGTTCAAAACTATAATTACTTGTACCTGATTGATCAATTACAATATCAATAGAATAATTCTGAATAGGTATGTTTAGAAAATCGGCACAGATAAATACAATATTTCTTTTCGCATTTCTTCTCTCAATTACATCTTTTAAAAGTAAAAGTTTATTCAAATCTCGATCAACAGCAATATATAAACACTCTTCCGGTAGTTCTTCATAAATATTTCGTAAAAAGAATCCAATACCAGATCCTAAATCAAGTAGTATTTTTTCATTTAAATCTAGTTGCATTAGTTTCTTTTTCGCCCATTCTCCTCCTCTTTGAATATTTTCCAAAAAAGCAGTATCAGTTTCATGGATATAATCCGAAATAGAATCTTCAAATGATGTCTTTTCACACGCTTTCAATGAGTTACCAGCTGTTAAAACCCCTGAAATAATCGCGTATTCTTCACCACAATTACAAATTAACTTTCCCTCAATAATTTGATTTTTATTGATAATGCCATCTTCAAGAATTAAATTTCCGTTACACTTAACACATTTAAATAAATGAAGTACTTTTAAATCTACCCCTAAAATTGAACTCGAAATTTC
>NZ_JBEUTW010000598.1:0-3224 GCF_040492675.1 Bacillus sp. AP50 | reverse complement strand
TATTTACTCCTTTTTATTCCTTCAAAAGTTTTTCACATAAATGTCATAAATCGTATGGTCTAACTATATAGTTGAAAAGGAATGCGACATTAAGGTGTCACTGAAAAACTCATCCAAGAAAAGGGAGGAAAAATCTTTTGAAAAACAAAATCATCGTTTTCCTATCTGTTTTGTCATTTATTATTGGTGGTTTCTTCTTTAACACGAATACTTCAAGCGCTGAAGCATCATCTACTGATTATGTTCCTAACCAATTAATCGTTAAGTTCAAACAAAATGCATCTTTAAGTAATGTGCAATCTTTTCATAAATCTGTCGGAGCTAATGTCTTATCTAAAGATGATAAGTTAGGTTTTGAAGTCGTACAATTTTCAAAAGGTACTGTAAAAGAAAAAATAAAGAGCTATAAAAATAATCCAGATGTGGAATATGCAGAACCGAATTATTACGTTCACGCCTTTTGGACTCCAAACGACCCATATTTTAATAATCAATACGGGTTACAAAAGATTCAAGCTCCACAAGCTTGGGATAGCCAACGAAGTGATCCTGGTGTAAAAGTAGCTATTATTGATACAGGAGTTCAAGGCTCACACCCTGATCTGGCTTCGAAAGTAATTTATGGGCATGATTATGTTGATAACGACAATACATCTGATGATGGTAATGGTCATGGTACACATTGCGCTGGAATTACTGGAGCACTTACGAATAACAGCGTCGGAATTGCTGGTGTTGCCCCACAAACTTCAATTTATGCTGTCCGCGTATTAGATAATCAAGGAAGTGGTACTCTTGATGCTGTAGCGCAAGGTATTCGAGAAGCTGCTGATTCGGGTGCAAAAGTAATTAGTTTAAGTTTAGGAGCTCCAAATGGTGGTACTGCATTACAACAAGCCGTTCAATATGCATGGAATAAAGGGTCTGTTATAGTTGCAGCTGCTGGAAATGCTGGAAATACAAAAGCTAATTACCCTGCTTATTACAGCGAAGTAATTGCAGTTGCTTCTACAGATCAATCAGATAGAAAATCTTCATTCTCTACTTATGGTAGCTGGGTAGATGTTGCAGCACCAGGTTCAAATATATATTCAACATATAAAGGAAGCACGTATCAATCATTAAGTGGTACATCTATGGCAACACCTCATGTTGCAGGAGTCGCAGCTCTTTTAGCAAATCAAGGATATAGCAATACACAAATCCGCCAAATTATTGAGTCTACTACTGATAAAATTAGTGGTACAGATACGTACTGGAAAAACGGTAGAGTCAATGCATATAAGGCTGTACAATACGCTAAGCAATTACAAGAAAATAAAGCTTCTTAAGAAAACTTTAATCAGTCGATCTACCATGAATGCAGAATAAAATAGAAGGAGAGACTTCTATAATTAAAGCCTCTCCTTCTTACAAACTATATTACTCTCCCTGCTTTTTAACCATATGTAAATACAGTACAAAATCCATCATTGTCGATGAATGACCAAGTTGACGAATCATCGCTGTTATATTTCCTCTATGATATGTACCATGATTTACGACATGTTGCACTAATTCTAAAATCGAAGTTTCTAATTTCCCTACGTATGGATTCTCAATAACAAATACAGCATTCACATCTTGTATTGTAATTAAAAACTCTTTATATTGATTTGCCATGTTTTCAAACATTTTTTCTAATTCATGTAACGATTTAGTTTCAATTTGTTTTCGTAAATCTTCTCGGTCTTGTATTGCTTCATTCATACTTTTACCATGCAATATATGTAACCACACTTGATCTGTAATATAAATATGCACAAAAGTATCCTTAATGGATGGGAATACACTCTGTATCTGCTCATTAAAAATTGTCTCATAGTTTGGTAACTCTTTTAATCGATTGAATAATCTAGTATTAGCCCAAGCATGATAATCACACTGTTTTAATATATAATCTTTCAATTTATATTACCTCCTTATTGTATGAAACGAATGGTTTGTTTCTTCATTTCTGATTCTCTATCAGCCTTTGCAATCCCTTTTTCTTTCATTTCATGCTTATTTATCGTTTTATATTTTACATACGTATAAAATTCTGTTTGAAATGGAAATGGTGTAATCCGAATTGTTTCCTCGTCCACCCATTCAGCTTGAATAAGTTTCTCCTCTTTACTATTAAACATTTCTGTTCCTTCAAAACCATCTTTAAATAAGTCAATTTCATCTTTCTTTTTGACACCAGGCTTATTCATACATACGTATAAAGAAAGTTCATCACAAAACTTTAATAATCTATAATGCTTATCGAACATCGCAAACTGTTTCTTTGTTAACGTTTTCAAAATTCTTTTTTGTCGTTCTAATTCATGTTTATAAAATGACATCATCTCTTCATCTTCCTCGTTTAGTGGAAATGATAAAAAATGTTTACTACAAAGCAATGCCCCGTATGGATTAGAATTTTCAATTTCATTCAATCCAATCGTATAAAAAACAAAACGTAATGGGCTTGGACAATCCATAAATGTATATGGAATATTTTTAGCATCATTCAAAATTGGTACTTTATCAAGCTCTATCCATCCTCTGTCATGCTCATATATTGCATCAACTGTTTCTTTTAAATATGTTTTATCTTCAAAAAAGTCTTCTTTTATATGCTTTGCAATCTCTCCAGCCAAAAAACCATGATCATGTTGACGAATTAAAATACTTTCCTTCTCATTTTTTTCACGAAAAATCATTCGTATACTCCCCCTCATCCTCATATTAAAGCTTTTTATATGCATCGATTCTTAATTAATCCCTAAATAATAGAAGGGATTCAGTCTCTTGCAACGAAATTAACATAATTATATAGTATTCTTTCTAATCATAGTGATAGCTTTATCTTTACTATCTATTATACTAAAACATTCATTCCAAAAATTTTTTTATGAGGTGAAAACATGAACAAAACAGAATAGAATTAATTAAAAACGTAGCTCAATCAGCTGATATTTCTCAAAAGGACGCTTCTGCAGCTGTACAATCCGTATTTGACACAATTGCTAATGCATTACAATCTGGAGATAAAGTTCAACTAATCGGGTTTGGAACTTTTGAAGTACGCGAAAGATCTGCTCGTACAGGACGTAATCCGCAAACTGGCGAAGAAATTCAAATCGCCGCTGGTAAAGTTCCTGCATTTAAAGCAGGTAAAGAATTAAAAGAAGCTGTTAAATAAAAACAAGAAACCA
>NZ_JBEUTW010000597.1:0-1375 GCF_040492675.1 Bacillus sp. AP50 | reverse complement strand
ATTATGGAGTTTACATTCGAAAAGGTTCAATGTATTGAAGATGCAAATATATATCGTGTTAGTAATGTAACTGATATTTATGAAATAGATTTATTTGATGATGATAATCGTAATGTTGATAATTTAAGTTTACTTGTTCAAGAGAGGATTAATCAGTTTATTGTACATGTAGATAAATCTGAGGAAAAAAATGTGAAAGAAGAAATAGAGTCTAAAAACATTTCCTACACAGTTTTTGATTCGGGAAGAAGGAACCTTTTCTTTGTTTTTGATTCTATACCAAGGACAGAAGTATCATATATAATCAAGTATTTTTATGGTGTAAGTATAGAAAATACTTTTGCTATTATCAGTTTAGGAAATAGCGTTGGTATTAAACTAGAGGAAATAAATCAAAGTAAATTGATGAAGTGTTTAATGGGAGAATGTGTTGTACCACAAATCGAATTAGTTCCATCATCGGCGTGTGCATTTATCCAATATGATGGTGCGCTTTTAACAATTGCTAGTAATAATTTTGATATTTGTGCAACATGAAAATAATAAGATGTAATTAAATGATTTTTTTAGCGCAAGGAGATACAAGAGGATAGTTTCTAAGCTATTAAATGATAGTTTAGGATACATGACAATGTTACATATTAGTATGGTGTAGATGCAAAATGATTGTCGAATCTTTCTAGTGAAAATAGAATAGCTGCATTAAAAATTTACAATGAACCTTATGCTATAGGAAAAGAAAGAGGGAATTGTTGATGTGGATAGCGTTTCTAGAATTTTTAGAGTTTATTATAGTTTTGAGTTTAAGTCTTATATTAACATTGGTCGTTTTTTTTCAAGAAAATTATCTGTTTGATATTAAAGAAAGTATTACCAATAATAGGATCTTGTTAATTATTCAAGTCACACGTATTTTAATGGGAATGTGGATAGTATTTGTTACGGAAACTACTATAATTGCTGTCTCAAAAGTGACTGCAATTCAATTAATTATTTTACTTCTTTTTTGGGCATGTTCGAAGTATGTACAAAAAACTCGTGAAAATTGGCTAATTACTATAGTTGCTTTTGTTATTTATGGTGTTGGTACATACTTGTATATTCAGTTTGCTTTTAGAGGCTATTAATATATCACCAGAAAAGTTAGTGGTTAGAAAGATGCATTTGTTAAATGTGTATATGAAGGAAGAGCGAATATAGGCTCTTTTTTCTTTATATATAGGATAGGACATGTATCTAATCCTCGTGGGACAAATCAAAATAGAGAGCGGAAGGAATTATATGAACAAAAAAGAATTAAAATTAAAGCTACTGCAAGGTCTAGGTGAAGAGTTAAAAGAAGACGGTTATAAGACTAGAACTACACAACAAGACC
>NZ_JBEUTW010000596.1:0-4086 GCF_040492675.1 Bacillus sp. AP50 | reverse complement strand
TTTAGAATAGCTTCCTTATTCAGGTTGACTGCAAAAACACTCATAATATTTACTCATCCCCATGAATATATTTAATAAACAATCCTCACTTGTTTACCCCATAAAAAAGCTTCTACATACACAAAGTTCTCAAAAAAGGAGCGCTAAACTCATGAAAAATATAAATCAAGAACTTTTAAATCATGTAATCCTACATAAAGATCGAATTCCGCATTACCATAAAGACTTTCCCCTTATACTATTTTGGAGTCATAGAAGCGGATGCACCTCATTAGCTAATTGGTTCTTTTTTCAAATTGGATTATTTACTGAAGCAAAGAAATACAATGACTTTATTCATTACTATGAGTTCTGGGTGTATAAAAACAGTACAAATTACATTCAACAATTACAAAATAGTCTTCTAGAGGCTAAAAAAAATGTTTGTAAACTTGTACGAAATCCTTATACAAGAGCTGTCAGCTCATTTTTATTACTTGCTGACAATCCATATGCTAGCCCACAATGGGAAAGCATCCGTCATTATTTTTATAATGATAAATATAGTAATCAAGGAATATCATTTAAACAATTTTTATATTACGTTCAGGCATTCGATTCCAATTCCCTAGCATTAGATATACATTTTAGTCAACAATACGTCCCTGGTGAAGAAAATTTCATTCAATGCTATATCCCTTTAGAAGATTTTAATACACAAATTACCAAGATGGAACACATGTACGATTTGATGAAATCCCCTTTAGCACTTTTTACAAATTCAGATCATCATCGTGCTCACAAGATGATTTATGCAGGAAGCTATGCAGAACTTAGCATTACAGATCCAGGCTTTCCCCGATTTCCAACATACGAAAGCTTTTATGATAAAGAAACTATGGATTTAGTTACAGAAATATACGCACAGGATTTTGAAATGTACCCATACACGAAAGGGATATTTTAAGTCTATACATTTTTCCACGAATAAAAGCTGATACATCGCATAGCATAAAGTGAAACTTTAATTCGAGTGGGAGTTCTCTCCAACTAATTATTCCCTTCTCCTAATCGTAATTTTAAGAGATACCTAACTTTCACCCATTTCCTTTAATTTCGCCGATTGTTGACGTGTATCATACTTTCCATACATAGATTGCATTTATTAACATAGGAGGGATATCGTGTGGAAATCAATTTGAAACACAATAATGGGTACTGCGTTATTTGCGAAAAGAAAGCTACATTTATAGAGCATAATGATTGGCTTAGAGATCATTATTTATGTTCTACATGTAACTCTATACCAAGGCAGCGAGCTTTAATCCATGCTTTACATACATTTTTTCCAAAATGGGATTCCTATAATATTCACGAATCCTCTCCTGGAGGAATTACGACTCAGCTACTATTAAAAAACTGTAAAAACTATACTTATTCTCAATACTTTAGAAATTATCCTCTTGGCCAATACTTTCAAGGTATTAGATGTGAGAACTTAGAAGACATGACTTTTGAAAATGAATCTTTTGATTTATTCATTACTCAAGACGTTTTTGAGCATGTAATGACGCCAAACAAAGCCTTTAAAGAAATAGAACGAGTATTAAAACCTGGCGGTGCTCATGTATTTACTGTCCCTTGGTATCATACACTCACAAAAACTGTGCAAAGAGCAAGAATGAATAAAGAGGTGATTGAATATATTGAAGAGCCCATTTATCATGGAAACCCTATTGATGAGAATGGATCTTTAGTAACGTTCGATTGGGGGCAGAATATGATTGAATATATTTATACACATGCAAACATGTATACAATTGTTTTTTTACAAAAGGATAGATCACTAGGGTTAGATGCTGAATTTTTACATGTTTTCATTAGTAAAAAGCAAGAAAATAAAGTTTAATCACTATATAATTCGGAGGTTTAACAAATGAATAACTTTAAGTTAGGAAGTGATTTTGATCATCTTGTTAATTCACTATCTGATGCCGAACTTCTAAATTTATTTATACAAAGTTGTTCACAAACAACGATAAATGGGGTTCCCGTACCTATGTTTCCTCCTGAAGAAATTCAAAAACAATTTGTAGGTGCTTCCTATGAACATGCTCTTTACGAAGCATATTTGTTTTATAGCCATATAAAAGAATACGCCCAAAATTTAGGAGTTCCCTTGAATAAAGAAAGTAAAGTTTTAGACTTCGGATGCGGATGGGGAAGAATTATACGCTTCTTATTTAAAGATGCCTCTGATCAAAATTTACTTGGCATTGATGTCGATCCTGCGATGATCACACTTTGTAATGAAACACTAGGAAGAGGGATATATAAAACAGCAAGCCCACATCCCCCTGTAGATTTTATTAGCGACAATTCATTAGATATCATATTCGCTTATTCTGTATTCTCACATTTATCCGAAGCAACTGCCGAAAATTGGGTAAAAGAATTTTCAAGAGTTCTTCGCCCTGGTGGAATCTTCATCGCAACAACACAAGCGCGCTATTTTCTTGATTTTTGTCAACAATTCCAAGAACATCCTGAATTAATTCAAACAGGATGGCATAAAACTTTATCTCAAGCTTTTCCAGATATACATCGCGCCATCTCGGATTATGAAAACGGCAAATTTGTTCATAGCCCTACTGGTGCAGGGGATGCTAGAAATAGTAGTTTTTACGGAGAAACCGTTATACCTAGGACTTATATTGAAAATCATTATGAGAAATATTTAAAGCTACAAGACTTTTTTGATGATGTAAATCGATTACCACAGGCCCTCTTTGTCCTTCAAAAAATTTAATTCCTTTCATTCAACGTAATAAATTTCATGACGAAAAGTACTTTCTATTTCAGATATATATCAAATTACCTAATACTCTCTTATTAAGTAAGCTTAAAAAATCCAATACATACCATAAAAAAAACAGTAAACAGATAACATATCTCTTATTTTAAAATTGCTTCACCAAATCAAGAATAACTTCCCAACACTTGAACTACGAAAAACACGAGGGGGATATAACTTGAAAATAATCGCTTTTTACTTACCACAATTCCATCAAATTAAAGAAAATGATCGATGGTGGGGGAAAGGATTTACTGAATGGACAAATACTAAAAGTGCACGACCTTTATTTTCAGGACATTATCAACCTAGGGAACCTTATCAAGATTTTTATTACGACTTAACTACCCCCTCCGTAAGAAAGTGGCAAGCAAAAATCGCTAAAGCATACGGTATATATGGTTTTTGTTATTATCATTACTGGTTTAAAGGAAAAAGACTATTAGAAACACCCTTTAATGAGGTACTAAAGATGAAAGAACCTGACTTCCCTTTTTGTCTTTCTTGGGCAAATGAACCATGGACAAAATCTTGGGATGGTCTCGATAAACATATATTAATGCCTCAAGACTACGGAGATATATCTGATTGGAAGGAACACTTTGATTATTTATTACAGGCTTTCCAAGATGAGAGATATATTTATATAGATGATAAACCTCTATTCATTATTTATCGTCCAGGACATATTCCTGATTGTGAAAAAATGCTTAATTACTGGAATGCATTAGCGCGAGAAAATGGTTTAAAAGGTATATACTTTGCTGAAACATTAAACAGTTTTCCACTACCTAATATAAATGGATTCGATGCTAGCATTCAGTTTGAACCTTTCTATACAATTGCCCATGATAGCTCTTCAGACATAAATAAGGTAATATATGATTCTGATATGCAATTAAACGTTTGGGACTACGATAAAGTATGGATGTATATATTACAACGATCGCTCCCAAAGAAAAAAACATTTCCTGGTGCTTTTGTTGATTGGGATAATACTGCACGACGTAAAAACGCGAATAGCAGCATCTTTGTAGGTTCTACCCCTGAAAAGTTCACCATATATTTAAGCAAGCAAATTCATCGGACTTACTCTTTTTATAACAGCGAGTTTTTATTTATTAACGCATGGAACGAGTGGGCGGAAGGAACTTACTTAGAGCCAGATAAAAAATATGGATTTTCTTATTTAGAAGGGGTTAAAAATGCAATTGATAGAGGTATGAAAGCATACAAAAAAGACGAGTCATTCT
>NZ_JBEUTW010000595.1:0-1382 GCF_040492675.1 Bacillus sp. AP50 | reverse complement strand
CTATATCAACTGTTCTCTTTTTCCTATAATGGAATTTATAGGATATTTATAGTATTATATACATATCTTAATAAACAAGAATTTTAGCGAATTGATTAAAGTTTCATTCCCTTATAAAATGAAACTTTAATCAGGAAGGGTTTTATACATCCTCCGCTAATTATTAACCCTCACCACTCGGGCTGCCCATTAATGCGGAGTTTTATTGGAATAAAAAGAGGAGGCATATTTGTGAGAAATATAATAGATGATCCAATACAAAAAAACATAGAGCTATACTATGCTTTTATTCAATTCGTTTCAATGATAACATTACAAAAAGTATCAGCTATTGAAACACGTAAAAACGAATTAAAAAATCAGATGAAAAATGCAGGACAAAAAAACCCTTATTACGTATAAAAAAGGTGAACAGGTTATATTCCTGTTCACCTTTTTAAATTATTTATAAATTTTCACACGGTCCTCTAGCGGTTGGAATTCTTTTTCACCAGCATGTACTACCGGTTTACCAAATGGCATTTGCGCAATAAGTTTCCAATTCTCTGGAACATCCCACTCTTTTCTCACTTCTTCATCAATTAGCGGATTGTAATGCTGTAACGTAGCACCAAACCCTTCAATTTCTAAAGCTGTCCAAATTGCAAATTGTAACATTCCTGATGATTGCTGAGACCAAGTTGGGAAATTATCTTTATATAATGCAAAGTTAGCTTGAAGGCTTTCCACTACTTCACTGTCTTCAAAATATAAAACCGTTCCATAACCACTTTTAAATGCATTCATTTTTTCTTCAGTAGGTGCAAAGTTATTTTCAGGTACAATTTTTCGTAACGTTTCTTTCGTAATATCCCATAATTTATCATGTTGTTCTCCTAATAAAACAACAACGCGAGCACTTTGAGAATTAAAAGCTGAAGGTGTATGTTTTACAGCATGATAAATCACTTCTTGAATTTTCTCATCAGAAACTACTTGCTCTTTACTAATTGCATAAATAGATCTTCTGTCTTCAATTGCTGAGTAAAAATCTTTTGCCATCATAATTCCCTCCAATTTTCAATTGAGGCTATTTTATATGTATATATCATATTACGCCCCTCAAACTTATTATTAATAAGCTTATAACTTTATAATATCACAGCAACAAACAAACTCAAATAATAACACTTATATTTAGAAGCTTTTTCCTTTTTAAAATAAAAATAAAAAGACTGTTTGTTGTTATCTAAAATTAGTAACAACAAACAGTCTTACTTATGTAGCGATCTAGATTCGTATTTTACTTACTTAATTAACTACTCCAAATGCATACGACATTAACTTATTTGTCTCTGTAAAACGTTTTGTTTTACTTGATGTCCCCATGACCACTGTAATAA
>NZ_JBEUTW010000594.1:0-5235 GCF_040492675.1 Bacillus sp. AP50 | reverse complement strand
TATTCTTAGTTTTATATTTTCCC
Source organism: Bacillus sp. AP50 (assembly GCF_040492675.1). Lineage (NCBI taxonomy): Bacteria > Bacillati > Bacillota > Bacilli > Caryophanales > Bacillaceae > Bacillus > Bacillus sp. AP50. The sequence continues at coordinate 5,212 of NZ_JBEUTW010000594.1, read as the reverse complement.
CAATCGGAATTATCACATGGATTATCTCACTATTTAGTAAAGATCCTGAAAAAAAACAAGTTGGACATATTTGTCTCTATATCGCATTAATCTCATTTATCCTTTTGGCAGGCCTCGGCATTATTACTTTTTTCACGATGACTACAATTACTACTATAGAATAGCTATAGAAAGGATGATTGTTTTGGGAGAACACCCTATCACCAAAGAGCTACGCTATATACGAATATGCTTAGTTATTTTAGTAATCGTTCTTTTATTTTTCAACAGTGAAAAAGTCGTTGAAATTTCTACAAATCATGATTCCATAGAAAATGTTCCCACCAGTAATATGACACAAATCGCGGAAAATACATTCGCTATTCAAGAATATAATCCATTACTAAGTAGCGAAAATACAATTAAGATTTCCAAATATAATCCAGATACAAATCAACTTACTCTCGTCAAAGAAGTTAATTCTAGTGATTCGAATTCTTATACTTATCAACTTAATGAGACCGAATAAAGTGAAACTTTAATCAGCCCTCACCAATCGGGCTGCCCGGCAAATAGCGGAATAAAGATAAGAGCATTACATATCTCTTATCTTTTTGTTTGCAACTCTTTGTACAATGAGTTGCAATTTAATAATTCTCTAGGATTCCCACATTCCACAATAGTCCCATTCTTTATGACAACAACACAATCTGCTATCATCGCTCTCTCTACATCATGTGTTGCCACAATTCTCGTTACATCTCTTCCTATCCCTTCAATCATATTCCAAACCAGTTCTTGATTGCCCGGATCTAACCCAGCCGTCGGTTCATCTAAAATAATAAGAGTTGGATTTGATACAATCGCGCGCAAGAATGCAAGACGTTTTCTTTCGCCTCCCGAAAACTCTTCACCGCTTTTATGTAGCACAGTTTGACTCCCTTCAGGTAACCCTCTAATAATCGGCCTTGCATTTATAAGTTCACTATTTTTTTCTAACTGATTTTCTAAACCCTCTTCCCCGAAATACATATTCTCTGTTACCGTCGTTCGGAAAAAACGTGGTTCTTGCCACACTGTAGTCATACGAGCTTCATTACCATAATAAGCAATGCTACCGTTAGATGGTTTATACAAGCCCGTTATTAACTTTAAAAGCGTTGTTTTTCCTGCACCGCTTTCTCCCACAATCATAACGAGTTCACCAGGACGAATTTGCAAATCAATATTATGAATTCTGCATTTCTCTTCGTCATTCTCCTGAAATGAAACATTTGTTATCCTGATCCCCATCGCTCTTTCTACATTGCTATCTGCTGCTCGTTTATTTAAAAAGCAAAAAGCTCTATTTGCCGAAGCGACTGCAACTTGTGTCATTATTAATAAATCGCCCACATAACGGACAGGGAAAAAGAGCATCTCAATTGTCGCTAACACTGCAATGAGTGAACCAACTTCTATTTCTCCCCTCATTATTTTTTGTGCACCTATAATGAGAACAACAATATATGCTCCTGTTTCAATCACCGTTCCAACTACTCCAATGCAATGTTGCATCATCGTCTTCTTTACTTCTGATTTATACGATTGTGCCGTTACTCTTTTAAATAAGCGAATTGCCCATTTTTCTTTTTGTAAACTCCGCAAATCTTGTATCCCCTTTACAAACTGTGACACCATCTCTACAACACTTGAGTGATTTTTTTGAGAAACGCTTGCAATATCTCTTACCTTTTCTCCCATCAGTATTGGAACAATTGTACTTAAAAATAAAAACGGAGTTACCCACAATATAAACTGTATATCTATATGTTGTAGTGCTATGAAAGCTCCAATAAATTGGGCAATAGCGTGTATATATTCTATTAATATAGAGCCATATAATCTGACCCAGTTCGGAATATCAGACACGACCAAAGTTTCTAACTCTCCTTGCTTAATCTTCTCACTCTCTTCAAACGGTAATGAGAAATAGTGACGCAATAATTCTATACGTTTCGTTTGTAATATACGTTGACTCGCTTTTGAACTTATATAATCAAATAAAAGATTGTTCGCCCACATTAAAAAGTGACTACCCGCAAACAAAGCTATATATACATACGCACCTTTTAGCTCCCTTTGAATAAGATTGTCTACAATTAATCCCATGAAAATTGGGCGGGATAAATTTAAAATGGCAGCAATTATCCCACTACATACAGCTGCTATTACTAATATTTTTTCTTTCTGTAACGGTAACAAAATTCTTTTATATTCTTTCATGACGTTTCCTCCATTTTTCGTAGTAAAAAAGAAAGGGATGAAACCATATGGTTTCATCCCTTTCCATAAAATAAGGAAGCTAACTATTGTTAGCTTCCTTATTATTCATTTCAATTATTTAGTTCGACACTTTAGACTCTTCAATTTTCTCACGAAGAACCATTTGCAGAATACCACCGTGACGGTAGTAGTCAATTTCTACTTCACTATCGAAACGAGCTACTACTTCAAATTGTTTTTCATTGCCATCTGCATCAGTTGCAACTACTTTCACAAGATCGCGTGGTCTAACTGTTTTGTCGATTTGAATTTCAAATGACTCGTTACCAACAAGACCTAACGTTTCAGCACTTTCGCCATCTTTAAATTGAAGTGGTAGTACACCCATTAACACTAAGTTACTGCGGTGAATACGCTCAAAGCTTTCTGCAATTACTGCTTTAATACCTAGTAAGTTTGTTCCTTTCGCAGCCCAGTCACGAGAACTTCCCATACCGTAATCTTTACCAGCAACAACTAGAAGGCCTGTGCCATCTTCTTTATATTTCATAGCAGCATCATAGATAGACGTTACTTCACCTGTTGGCCAATATGTTGTATATCCGCCTTCTGTTCCTGGTGCGATTTGGTTTTTAATACGGATGTTCGCGAATGTACCACGCATCATAACTTCATGGTTACCACGACGAGAACCGTAAGAATTGAAGTCAACTGGTTGTACGCCGTTTTCTAATAAGTAGCGTCCAGCTGGTGTATGCTTACCGATTGAACCTGCTGGTGAAATGTGGTCTGTCGTTACAGAGTCACCAAATTTACCAACTACGCGTAGGCCTGATAATGTTTCAACTTCACCTGGCTCTTTAGATAATCCTTCAAAGAATGGTGGGTTTTGAATGTATGTTGAATCATTATCCCAAGTATATAACGCTTCATTTGAAGTTTGGATTTCATTCCAACGCTCATTGCTGTTAAATACTTGTGCATATTCTTTCTTGAACAGTTCAGATGTAACAACACTTTGAACTACATCTTCAATTTCTTTAGCTGATGGCCAAATATCGTTGAAGTAAACAGCATTGCCATTTGCATCTTTACCGATTTCATCATTTTTCAGGTCAATATCAACAGTACCTGCAAGTGCATATGCCACAACTAGTGGTGGTGATGCTAAGTAGTTTGCTTTTACAAGTGGGTGGATACGCCCTTCAAAGTTACGGTTACCAGATAAAACAGATGTTACTAGTAAGTCGTTTGCTGCGATTGCTTCTTCTAATTCTGGCGCTAATGGACCAGAGTTACCGATACAAGTCGTACAACCGTAACCAACTGTTTGGAAACCTAATTGATCTAAATATGTTGTTAAACCAGACTTATCTAAGTACTCAGTAACAACTTTAGATCCTGGTGCTAATGATGTTTTTACATACTCAGGTACTACAAGTCCTTTTTCAATTGCTTTCTTCGCAACTAGACCTGCTCCAATTAATACGTATGGGTTTGATGTATTTGTACAGCTTGTAATTGCAGCGATTGCAATTGCACCTGTTTTCATCGTTACTTCTTTATCTTCTAATGTAACCTTCACTTCTTTATCGAACTCTTGCTCATTAAATCCAAGTCCTTGTGTTCCAACTGGTGCTAAAACAGCTTTGTGGAACGCATCTTTCATATCTGAAAGTGGAATTAAATCTTGTGGGCGTTTCGGTCCAGAAAGGTTAGATTCGATTGTATTTAAATCAATTTCTACAAGATCAGTGTAGATTGGATCTTTACTGTCTGCTGTATAGAATAAACCGTTCGCTTTACAGTATTCTTCAACAACGCGAATTTGTTCTTCATCTCTACCTGTTAAACGTAAGTATTCTAATGAAATATCATCGATTGGGAAGAATCCACAAGTTGCGCCGTATTCTGGTGCCATATTTGAAATTGTTGCACGGTCAGCTAAAGGCATGCTCTTTAGTCCATTACCGAAGAACTCAACGAATTTACCAACTACACCTTTTTGACGTAATACTTGCGTTACTTTTAAGGCAACGTCAGTTGCTGTAGTACCACTTGGAAGTGTACCTGTTAATTTCACACCGATTACTTCAGGTACTGGGAAGTATGAAGGCTGTCCAAGCATTCCTGCTTCTGCTTCAATACCACCAACACCCCATCCAAGAACGCCGATACCATTAATCATTGTTGTATGTGAGTCTGTTCCAACTAATGAATCTGGGTATGCAACTAAGTCACCTTCAGCATTTTTCACAGCATGAACAACTGGTGCTAAATATTCAAGGTTTACTTGGTGTACAATACCTGTAGCTGGTGGAACTGCACGATAGTTATCAAATGATTTTTGTGCCCAGCTTAAAAATTTATAACGTTCTTCATTACGTTTAAACTCTAAGTCCATGTTGAATGCAAGCGCGTCTGCCGTACCCGCTCTATCAACCTGTACAGAGTGATCAATTACAAGGTCTACAGTAATTTCTGGATTGATTTTATCAGGATCTCCACCCATGTCTGCCATTGCTTTACGAAGCGAAGCCAAATCAACAACAGCTGGTACACCAGTGAAATCTTGTAAAATTACACGAGATGGTTTAAATGGAACATCGATATCTTGCACATCTTTCGTTCCCCATTTCGCTAAATTTGTAACATGCTCTTCTGTAATTACACGTCCGTCTACTTGACGAAGTACTGATTCAAGTAAAACTTTCACGGAATATGGTAATTGAGATACGTTGCCAACCCCTGCATTTTCAAGCGCTTTCAAATCATAATAATGATACGTTTTTCCATCTACTTCAAAAGTTGCACGTGATTGAAATGGATTATGTTTGACCATTATGTTTCCCCCCTGTTAAACGTGACTAAGTTGTCTGAATATAAAATGTAGACAAACTTTTCAATACCTTACGATAATATCTTATTACAACTTTCTAAATAAGTAAATAATAAGAAACTTATAGAT
>NZ_JBEUTW010000593.1:0-2987 GCF_040492675.1 Bacillus sp. AP50 | reverse complement strand
GAATTCCTTTATGTTTTTCATGTTGTAGACCTCCATTGTATTGATATTATTAATATATATAGTATCACAAACATAGTGGTTAACAGTCATTATATTTATCTCTATTAAAAATAATGTGAAGTAAGGTACTTAAATTGACGGAGAACGAAACAAAATAATGGGTAACAAAACGATCAAACTTTTTATGTAAATCGCATACCAATTTACAAAGAATGAATTCATTTTGAACAAGCTTATGTCAAAATGGACTCTTCTTATTTATCATATAATATTTGTTTGTGTTACTATTTAATAAAGTTGTATTCTTTATTAAATAGACGTATCGTTTATAAAAATTGTACTGTTTTCAGTCCTTTTTATTTTAAAGTTAATGTGATATATTCATAACATAAAGAGCGAAATACATCACATGGGGGTTTTTATGAAAAATAAGTTGTCTTATTTAGGATTTCTCGGTTTTTTGGGGTTTTTAGGTCCGTTTACATTTTTAGGTAATATTTCATGGGCATATTATTTTTTCGGTTTCTTTTTCTTCTTCGCATATGCAAAAGTAGTACCAGATGAGCTTTTTATACTGCATGTTCGGATCGCCGCTACAAGAGCTTTTTTCGTAGCAGTAGTACTAGGAAGTATACTACTTTTGAGTGTTTTTATATTAGAAAATTTACATATAATTCGGTTATTCGTTATAATTTCATTTTTCATACCTTTAGGCACATTTATAATTAATTTAGAAATATTTGAGCGCAGAGAAAAGAAAGGAATGCAAGATGCCACTTAAGACTAGAATGAAAGAATATAGAGTAAAGCTAAATATGTCTCAAGAAGATTTAGCCAAGGAGGTTGGTGTTAGAAGGGAAACAATTGGCAATCTCGAAAATGGAAAATATAACCCTTCCTTCAAACTTACTTATGATATTGCGAAGGTTTTAAAAGCACCTCTTGAAGTTCTGTTTTGGTTTGAAGAATAGCTCATGTATGAGTAAATGATTATGATAGATATGTTCATGAGTTTTGAACAATCTTTTTTATAAAAACTAAATGCAGATTTCTAACAAAAGACTCCATTTTGATTAAACCTTTTTCAAAGTGGAGTCTTTTTGTTTACCATAAATTATGGGTTTGTGGTTTTTTGTTTAAATTTCATTACAAATCAACATCAATTTGCGAATACCTGGTTTGTAGATAAAAGAGAGCCGCAAACATCTGTATGCAATATATAAAAGGTGCCAATTCTATTGTTAATAATGGAGATTGATAGCTCCTCTACGTTCACTTTTATAGAAGAGGGGAGATGAAATAAGCTAAGATACAGCTGTTTTAGTAGATTTGCTTTATTTTTCAATTAATTTGAATGCAGGTGATAATTTGTTAAATACACTATGTTGTTCATTTCCTTCTTGGTTCATACCTGCTTGATAAGATGAAAATCCTTTATATGTTTTTCTTTTCCATTGCCATAAGCCATTACTTTGATCGAATTCACCATAGTAATGATTGTAATCAAGCTTGTTTCCTGTGTTTTTATTAAAATTATTGCTAATAAAAATACGGCTATTACTTGCATAGATTTGGTTATTGGTAATTACATTGTTCCGGGTATCGTAATTTAATTCGATTTGGCCACTCTCTTGATCTTTTGTATCATTTTTATAAATTACATTGTTTGTAATCGTATTATTTTCGGCATATCCTTGCTGACTATCATATCCACCAATTGCAATGCCACTCATGATATTATTGGATATTGTATTGTCCCTAACGGTAATTTGGCTTGCGCTTTTTCCTGCATGTTCGCTAGCTACTTCAATACCGAGATCATTTTCATAGCTTTGATTTTGCTCAATGATAATCTCCTTCCCGCCATCCACGTAAATACCATCAGCTGAATATTCATTATAACTAGTATTATTGATGGATGAATTGTGATGGACAATGTTATTACGAACAACTCCATTTCGTGCCTGATCTAAAGAAGCTACTGGAGATACGCCTTCATGTCCAATCAGAACAATTCCAATGTTGTTGTTATCATGTACTTTGTTATTGGTAACTTCAAAGGAATCTACATTCCCATTCACAGCAATTGCTTCACTCAGTCCTAACTTCAAATTTGCTACTTCATTATGATCGATGACAATATGATTTAAATTATTTTGTGCACTAGATGAAGTACCGTATACAGCAATACCGTGTGCATTTCCATCCTTAACATTTGCTTCAATGTGGTGAATATAATTATTTCTAATATCAATGCAACTTCCTGTTCCAGTGATATAAATACCAATAGGGGTTTCGTTAACTTTCGTTGACTTTAAGTTACGAAATTCTAATCCTTTTACTTGAATATAGTTTTTGTCTTCTATTGTAAATAACCCATCATCTTCTAACTTGACTTTAGAACCATCAAGAATGACTTTTTCATCTTGATAATTTTGAAAAGTAATGGGTGCTCCTGAGGTACCAGAATGAGCGACACGAACTTTTTGGTTATAAACTCCGCCTCTTATGTAGATTGTACTTCCTTCTTTTGCGACATTAGCAGCTTTTTGAATGGTAGCGAAAGGTTGATCTAATGTGCCGGGATTGAGGTCATTTCCTGTTGGAGATACATAGGAATTTGTAACAGAAATTACATTGCTATTGGATTGTGCAAAGGTAGAGGTAGGGAGTGTGAAAATTAACATACTGAAAGAAAGTATAAAGATAAAAAGCGATTTTTTTAATGAGGGAAATATTGTTTGATATTTCATCATGATCCTCCTTCTTTATTAAGCATTCCTTCTCAACTATATAATTCAAACAGACGATTTATATCTTGTACTAATAAAAAAAGACCCAGTAATGTATTCTGGATTAAGAAACACCAACTCCTATGGTCTCGTATTCTATCTGAAACTAAATTTTTAATAATTCATGGTTTTTGTATAAAATCAAATCATATATATGTGTACTTGAAGGAATACGGATATTAAAATCGGTAGACG
>NZ_JBEUTW010000592.1:0-1607 GCF_040492675.1 Bacillus sp. AP50 | reverse complement strand
TGATGACACCATCATCATTTATTTCTTTTATGTGAATTGAAATTTCCCCACCATTTGGCATAGCTTCGATTGAATTTTGCAAAATATTAATAAATACTTGTTTCAATTGATTTTCTGAGCATTCAATAATTATATCTTTGTCATCCGTAAATAGTTCAACTTGAATATTTGTCATAATTGCTTTTGTATTCATTAACGATACGACATTTTTAAAAATTTGATAAATATTTTTCTTTTCTGTATTTATCTCATCTGTTTTAGCAATTGCCAGAAATTCTTGCAGGATCGCTTCTATCCTTTCAATTTCAGAGAGCATAAGATCAAAATATTTTTCTTGATCTTCTTTATTAATTTGAAATAACTGTATAAAACCTTTAATTACAGTTAAAGGATTTCTTACTTCATGAGCCACGCCAGCTGCTAATTGACCAATTGCTGCAAGCGTATCTGATTTATTTAGCAATTCTTCTGTCTTTTTTCTCTCTGTAATATCGCGTACAATAATCATAATTTTATCATGTAATAATGGTAAGCACCTAGCCTCAAAGAAATCAATACTTCCATTAAGTGTGAGTGGATATTCTACAATTACATTCGTTCCTTTTTCCTTCACTTGATTAATGGCTTCCTGAAACTGCTGTGCTACTGAAGATGGTAATACTTCGTAAAACTTTTTTCCCATAAAAGCTTCTGCGGGTACGTAAAACTTTGTAGGAGATCCTGCCTTGTAATCTATAATTGTGCCATCATCTTCTGTTAAGAAACATAAATCTGGTAAAGCTTTAAAAATTAATTCCAGTTCAGATGTTTGTTGTTTTAACTGCTCTTCTATCGCTTTTAAATGTGTAATATCTACACCAACAGCCCAATAACTATATCCTGTTACAGGAAACTGTTCTGATATATTCGACCACATTATTGTTTTGATTTCACCATTTTTACATGTTAAGTGCATTTCCCAATCTCTGAAATTTTTTCCACAAGTTAAAAATTTCTTTTGTATTTGATGGCGATAATTATAATCAGGATACAATAATTGCAGTGCATTGGGATTTCCAATTATTTCTTCAGCGGTATAACCTGTTACAATTTCACATTCTCGATTCCACAAAACAAAATCTCCATTATAATCAAGCGCATCGACCATAACAGGCATGTTTTGTAAAATCGTATGTAGTTCCTCCTCTTTCCGAGAAAGCAACGTTGTACTTTTACTTTGAAATACTTTTATTGCGCCATCTAAAATTAAACTTGAGAGCATTTCAAAGTATTTTTGACAACTGAAAATTTCACTTTTTTTGGACCATACAACAAAAGATCCTAAATGTTGATTGTATAAGAAAATGGGGATTTCAATCTTTGGAAGTTTACTCTTTTTTATCTCATTCATTCCGAATGAAAAAACACATTCTTTTTCAGCATCAAGAAGTTGATGTGATATATTAGTTAATTTATAAAATTGTTCTGCCATGGTTTCTATTGTACTCACATCAATAAGTTCCATTAGCCGCGAATTCATTCCTTTTTCACCTCAATATGTAAAATTAATACAAATCTAAAATTCATACTTCTCCATTATACGAAGAAAGCTAGTGTAGGTATATAGC